>CAZKMH010000012.1:0-22047 GCA_964553395.1 uncultured Rikenellaceae bacterium
CTCCTTCAAAAGGAGGGGAAACTTTTGTCCCCAAAACTCCTTAGGTTGACGGCTAAGGATGCAACCCCCTGGCAGCTAAAGGGGGCTTTTACAAATTAATCTCCACCAGCCCCTCCGGCAGATCCATCTTAATGATTTTCTTTCTTTTATCGATGCCAAGCACAAGATCTTCATGAAGTGGTACCAGTATCTCTTTACCCTCTTTCGCCTTAACCCTCAGCAGGCTTTGACCCGGATTGTCAATAATCCCGGTTACGATTCCCAGAAGGCTGTTGTCGGCAAGTTGTACTTTATAATCTTTCAGGTCATTGGGATCCCTGCCGGAATTTTTACTTGCATTGCCTGATGTAAGAAATACCCGGCATCCCGTGAATTCACTTACCTTTTCAGGTTTATCATACCCGTCAAATCTAAGTTTCAGAATATCTCCCCCCGGATGATCCGATTCACTTATAATAAAAGGAACCGGGTTCCCCTCTATTTCAAGGAAAACCGATTCTAGTATTAAAATATCCTCAGTGAAATTCTTTTCCAGCTTTACGGTAACAATACCATCTGAACGGTGCACCTTCGTAATCTTTCCGAGCAATATGGTAGCATTATAAGCCATTGGATCACTGACCCTTAGACATCTCACCCGGTTTTGTGCTATTATTCTGCAGCCGGTTCCGTGCTTGTTTCAGCTGCCGGAGGCGTATCAGTGGTTTCAGAGGGAGCAGGCTGTTCTTCAGTTGGTGCAGACTGCTCTTCAGGGGGTGCTTCAGGCTGGCTTTCTGCTTCAGCTTTTGCTGCCAGCTCGGCTTGTTTCTTAGCCAGTTTAGCAGCTCTTGCCTCATTTATCTGTTTTTCGGCAGCCAGCTGAGTGGCCACCTCATCGTCTTTAGACTTTTCGAGGCCTGATTTTTTAGCTTCAATTTTTTCCTCATTTTGCTTCATCCAATCTTCAAAACGCTTTGTTGCTTCTGCATCATCAAAAGCACCTTTTTTAACTCCTTCGAGCAGATGCTTTTTAATAAGAATACCTTTATACGAGAGGATAGCCCTGCATGTTTCAGTAGGTAACGCGCCATTTTGCAGCCAACCCAGAGCCTTATCGAAATCGAGTTCGATTGTGGCGGGGTTAGTGAGCGGATTGTATTTTCCGATCTTTTCAATATATCTGCCATCCCGTGGCGACCTGCTATCAGCTACCACGATGTGGTAGTAGGCCAGTTTTTTGCGGCCTTTCCTAGCTAATCTGATTTTAACTGCCATTAAATTTTAACGCTTTTTATTTAACCTGTTTTTAAATTGTGGGTGCAAAGATAGCAGTAATAATTTACCGGACAAATGAATGGCGTGAATTTCCAGGCAATAAAAAGAGGCTGAACTCTTTAAAGCCAGCCTCTTTTAAATCAATTTATATTTTGTTTCAGTTTCTCGTAAAAATGAATGAGCTGGCGGGCCATGAACCTTCATCTACCGAAATTATGAAATTCATTGTATATATCCCGTCACATGTGCTGAATGTACCGGTGCCTTCATAAGCAATGTTATGATAATCCCATGCAACTGAAGCTATTGCTTTCCGGGGAACAGTGACGGCATATGTAATAGGATCAATAAACATAACCAGCGGCCCGAGGTCTTCAACAAGTCCTTCCATCTCTTCAAGTCCTGAGACATATATCTTGTAAGGATTACCCGGTTCTGCTGTTATAGTGATATCACCCTCGCTGTTCCAGTCTCCTGATACTGAATGATAACTTCCTGTAGCCATATTTACATTATAAACACAGGCTACAGGAATTGCAAGAGGCGTGGAACGTGTAGTACGACCACCGGCTGTTATTAACAGTTCGAAATCAAAAATATCACCTCTTTCTATATCAGTTAAGGCAATCCCCAGTTTCTGAGCAGCATCAGAAGATGAGATCGTTACAATTACCGGGAATGAAGTTAACTCAGTTATTGTGACATCTGCATGATTGTTATTATAAGAACCTATTAAGGTAGCTTTATTTACCGTGGTACCTTCAGGAATGTTTACTGTGAATTGTACATATGCATTCTGGAGATCATTGACATCAAACACCCCGGGATTAAGGCCCGAAATGCCGGGAACTACTGCCGTCCCCCTCTCCCCAGCCGGATCGGGAAGCTCATCACAACTTAAGAATATCGTTATAAGCGTGAAGATTAGTCCTAATATTTTTATCCTTTTCATATTTAATAATTTAAGTTTTATTATTCTGCATTTACTGAAGTTCATCGTGTACCTCCTGACCACCATACCTTTTCAGAATAAACATACATACCGTCGCCATAGGCCTCGCGAATATTAAAGTTTGTTGTAATATCACTGGATCCATACGAAAAACGCAAAGGAAACCGGTTTGTATTCAAAGGATTATTCAGCTGGATCACATTATCTCCCATTGCCTGTAACCGTCTGTAATCATTGTAGGCCTCAAATGCTTCTTCCTCGAAAAAAGCAATATATTTCTGGTTCATCACTTCTGATAATGGGTTTGCAGTGAACTTAGGTCTCACACTGGAATTAAAATAACCGACAGCATCAGCAGCAGTCAATCCGATGTTCAGCTTTTGAAATGCAGCTGTTACACCTTTCTTTAATGCAGTATCGGCAAGAGCCAGATTACCGGTTCGTACATATGCTTCAGCTTTCAGAAACTCTAATTCATGATAGCTCAGAAGGTAAGTAGGTGCAGTTATGGTGCTTATCGCTGAAATTGAATAAAAACCCTGCACCTGGTTTGCGGTGCCATTTGGAGCAAACACTAATCCTTCTTCTGCATCCGGATGAGGCATAAAGAATACACTATCCCGGGGATCGCTCCTTGCCACCAGTTTATCATGGAGGCTCTGGCTTGCGCTATAGTAATCCCTGTCCTGGAACATGCAATAATAGGGACTTTGTGATGTATTGCCGTTATAGATGAACTGAGCCTGTTCGTCGCCTGACGTGAAAGACTGGTTTGCAAATGTGATTACATCGGCATATGCCGGAGCCTTAAGCGATAAACGCATAGTATAACGGGCTTTCAATCCATAGGCAAATTTTTTCCAGAGATCGATGTCTCCGCCATAAATAAGATCCTGCAGGCCAAGCGAAGGGAAAATTGTCTCCTTTTCCAGGTTGGCAATGGCATCGTCAAGCAGTTGAAAGATATCATCATATATATCTTCCTGTTTGTCAAGAACAGGAGTAAATATTACACCCGGCTGCAGAGCCTGTGTCCATGGAACATCTCCCATCGCATCAGTAAGTGATCCCAGGTTATATGCTGTAAGAATCTGTGCAATGCCCAGGGTATGGTAGTTCCCCTGTTCCGAACCTCCTTCAGAGCATTTTTCACGTACTACTTTCAATGTATACAGGTTTGCATAAAGAGCATTCCAGGCGTTGTTGTATGATGTCGAACTTGAAGGCTCTGACGATCTGATATCTGCATTGTAGAACTGACCCCATGAACCGACATTATGTTCAATATAAATGGATGCATAAAAAGCAAAATCTCCTCCGGTTACATTGAAAGCGCTGGTCGTCATAGCATCAGTAATAATCAGGTTTGACGTCATATCACTCGGATCATTTATGTTCTTATTGATCTCATCCATAATGGATTCCGAGCAGGACCAAAATGACAGGGCCAGAACTACAGAAAATAATATATAAAGTACTTTTCTCATGACAATTATAATTAAAAGGTTAAATCAAGATTAAAACCAAAGCTGGTTGTCTGAGGCACGGTGAACCTTTCGAAAGACCCTCCCATGTTTGTATTCCCCTGGCTCGACTCGGGATCCAGGTTAGGAAGAGCGGTCCAGAGAAGATTGTTTCGTGTAAAGACAGAAACCCCCAGATCAACTTTTTTGAACAGTTTTTTAGCAGGCTGATACTTCAGAGAGAGCTCGCGAAGCTTGACGAAGGAATTCTCGTAGATATAAAATTCATCAATATTTGTAAGGATATTGGTATGCAGATATTGCAATGCATATGGATCCAATGGCCCTCCTCTGACAATATCATTGGGTGTGCCATCACGCTTTACACCGTCGTAGATGAAAGTCGATTCCCGGTCTTCTGTTCTGGCCGACAAACCATAATAATCCAATAATCCGTTACTGCCGGAATACATTTCACCGCCCTGCTTCCACTCGAACAATACATTCAATGACCAGTTTTTAAAGGTAAAACTGGTGCCGCCTCCCAGTATGAAATCCGGAGATACTTCTCCGATTACAGCCGGTTCCCCCTGAAGAGGAAATCCATAATTAGGGGATGAAGGATCATCTTCAACAATTATTTTCCCATCTTCGTTGCGCAGGAATGAATCTCCGTAAATAACCGGATAGGTACTGCCAATACCGGCCCGGACCTGGGGAGTCGTGAATCCTCCGATAAAGATGCTTTCCACTCCTTCAGCAAGTTCATCCACATAGTTATCAATTTTAGAAAAGTTGAAATTGAAATCCCACTGCAGGTTTTTAGTTGCAAGCGGGATCAGGAATAACACAGCTTCATGACTTGAAGTATGAACTTGCCCGCCGTTCATGAGCAAATTTGATATTCCCGTGGAACCTGCCAGGGGAACTGAGAATATCTGATCTACCACATTCTGATAGGAGTAGGTGTAATCAATTCCTAAACGGTTCTGGATGAATTTCAGCTCGGTTCCTATTTCGTAGGATTTGGTATTCTGAGGTACCAGGTTTGGATCAAACTGAATATTATTGGGGATGTAGGAGTTTATCCCGTCAATCGGATACTGGATCGGAGAGCCTGTCCACCAACCACTTCCATAAAAAGGAGTGCCATAATAATTTGGAGTATATGCTCCTGCCTGGCCTACTTCGGCATACGAAAGACGTAGTTTGGCAAATGATATCCAGTCAAGGCTTCTCACAGCGTCTAATTCGGATGCAACAAAGCTGAATGCAACAGAAGGATAGAAGAATGATCTGTTATTGGTGGGCATTGTAGAAACAACATCATACCTGCCTGTGCCGGTAAGAAAAACCAGTGATTTATACTGAAGCGAAAGGCTTCCGAAAGTACCCACGGTCCGGTTCTGGTTCCGGGATTCGTCTGCTGTGACAATATTGGCATTCCTGATATGTGCCCAACCTCCGAAATTGAACTCCTCTCCATGTTCAGAATAAGTCTTTGAATTGTTATGGTCAAATTCAGTCCCGACCATGGCGTTTAACGTCAGGCTATTGCCAATTTTCCAATCAATATTTGACGTAAACAAGGAGTTTACTATAAAAGATGTTATGCCGTAATTATCTATCATTCCGGAAGTTCCGCCATGACCATATTCAAAAATATCCTGGAAATTTGTTGTATATGCATCTGCACCCAGCTGATAACGGACCTTAAGATTCATCCTCTCACCCAATTTGCCGAAGTAATTGATATACCCGTTTCCGAAAAACCTGTCGGTCTTTTCATTGAAAATTGTATGTTCTGCAGACCAGTATGGATTGTCCCAGCTTCCTCCACGGTAATAAATCTGAGTATAATCATCTCCCGGAACGACATAAGGGTAATTATTCAGATCATAACTTACAGGAGCTCCTAAAACACCGGCAAGTGCAGCATCGTTCGCTGTGGGAAGCTTGTCAATGTCGGTTTTTGAAAAATTGGCATTGAATCCGGCAGAGAAATTCTTTCCCATCTTCCTTTCAGCGGAAGCTTTTCCGTTCCAACGATCCATCCCGGATGCCAGGGCTACACCACTTTGTGATGTCTGGCTTAAACTGAGGGCAAAAATACCGCTTTCCATTGCCTGAGTTACGGAGACATTATTGGTTGCTGAGTAACCTGTTTTAAAATATCCTTCCCAGTTATTAAATACCCGGGGGGTCATCCATGCATCTGCAATCTGTCCCTGTACCAGCTGAGGAACATAATATTTTCCGGGATGGGACTGGGTATTGCCGCCGTATGTTGGATCATCAGGAAGATCAACGATTTTAGGTCCCCACGATAATGGACTGTTGGGAACATAATTACCGGATGAACCCTGGGCATAGGTGGTCTGATAGTCAGGGATACGGGATACCTCTGAAAATGCGCTTGTATGGGAGATTGAGATAACCGGCTTGCCCAGGGCATTGTTACGGCCACTCTTTGTAGTAATAACAATGACCCCGTTAGATGCACGAATGCCATAAAGTGCCGCTGCTGCCTGACCCTTCAGAATGTTTACGCTTTCAATGTCGGCAGGGTTAAGATCCACTGCACGGTTTGAAATATCGGATCCCGTTACACCGAATCCCACCAGCGAAAAGTTGCCATTGGTACCTGATTGAATATCGGCAGTGGAGGCAATAGGCATCCCGTCCACTACATACAGGGGTGTGTTGTTACCGGTAAAAGAACGGGCACCCCTGATAACGATCTGTGATGAGGCTCCCGGCATCCCGCTTGAAGGTTTGATGTCAATACCTGAGATCTTACCCTGCATTGCACCTGCAAGATCAGTATTGCCGGTTCGTTTTATAACATCATTATTTACATCCTGGACTGAATATCCAACGGCCTTTTTCTCCCTGGATACGCCAAAAGCAGTAACAACCACTTCTTCCAGTCCCATTACATCCGGTTCCATGATAACATCAATCAGGGAACGGTTACCAATCTCGATTTCCTGCTTCTTCATCCCGATATATGAAAAAACAAGTGTTGAAGCATTTTCCGGAACTGACAGGGTGTACTTGCCGTTTATATCGGTGTTGATCCCCGTAATTGTTCCTTTCACAGAAACAGATACACCAATCATTGCTCCTTCCCCGGGAACAGAAGAGGTGACGGTTCCGGAAACAATTTTTTGCTGAGCGCCGGATGACAGCACAAACCCGCAAAAGACAAAAATCATCAAGAGAATTTTTCTCATAACATTTAGTTTAGTTTTAAAAATAAAATCCAGGGAATGACTATTTCACTTTTACTATCCATGATAGTGACCTGGTCTCACTCAAATTAAAATTAAACTACAGGGTTGATATTTAATCAGTTGAATTGACGGATTGTACGATCAGGTTTACATTTGGTATTTCCGGGTGAATGGATAATGTTCATGCAGTTATTAACATCCGATTAATTTTAACTCCTTTTTGAGTATTTTTGTGCACCGACCAAACAAAATTAAATCTCCTTTTCTATGGCTGTTTTTTCACATTTACACGTTCATACTCAATACTCCATACTCGACGGGGCATCAAGTATACCTCTGCTTATCGAAAGGGTGAAATCACTTGGAATGGAGGCCGTTGCAATTACTGATCATGGCAATATGTTTGGCGTCAAGGAATTTCATAATACGGCTATAAAAAAGGGAGTTAAACCGGTAATTGGTTGTGAAATCTATGTTGCCAAAAGATCGATTGCAGATGTTACAGGAAAGGAAGACCGTTCGGGTGATCATCTTATACTTCTTGCTAAAAATCTCACTGGCTACAGAAACCTTATAAAACTTGTTTCAACTGCCTGGATAAAAGGCTTTTATTACAAACCGAGGATAGATAAGGAACTTCTGGCCAGGTACCGGGAAGGACTGATTGCATCCTCAGCCTGCCTGGCCGGGGAGATTCCTGATGAGATACTAAATGGAAGCATGGCCGGCGCTGAAGCTGCGCTTAAAAGTTACCTCGATATTTTCGGTGAGGATTTCTATCTCGAGGTGCAACGGCATGAAACAAATGATCCGGATGCCGATATGAGCGTCTTCCCGCTTCAACAAAAAGTAATTGAAGGAATGAAGAAGCTGTCGGTAAAATTCAATGTCAAACTGATTGCAACAAATGATGTCCATTTCATCGATGCCGGCGATGCTGAAGCACATGACAGGCTGATATGCATAAACACTGTAAAGGATATCGATGATCCTGACAGGTTAAGATACTCAAAGCAGGAATATCTCAAGAGTGAGGATGAGATGAGAAGTATCTTCGCAGATATCCCTGAAGCTGTGGAAAATGTCGCTGAAGTTGTTTCAAAGATCGAAAAATACAAGCTCGATCATGACCCGGTCATGCCTGAATTTGAACTGCCTGAAGGATATACCGACAAGGATGAGTATCTGAGGTACCTTACATACAATGGTGCAAAAGAGCGATGGGGCAATCTCACCAATGAACAGACAGACAGAATCGATTTTGAACTTGGGACAATTGCAAAAATGGGATTTCCCGGGTACTTCCTTATTGTACAGGATTTCCTGAATGCTGCAAGGAAAATGGGCGTATCAGTAGGCCCCGGAAGAGGTTCGGCAGCAGGATCGGCTGTGGCATACTGCCTGAGGATCACTGATATAGATCCCATAAAATACGGTTTACTTTTTGAACGGTTCCTTAATCCTGACCGCATCTCACTGCCGGATATTGATATCGACTTTGATGAGGATGGAAGGGATTCTGTTCTGAAGTATGTGGTTGATAAATACGGGCACGATAAAGTCGCACATATAATAACCTTTGGGTCGATGGCAGCTAAAATGGCAATACGGGATGTCGCACGTGTTCAGAAACTGCCGCTACCCGATGCCGACAGGCTTGCCAAACTGGTGCCGGAACGCCCCGGAGTGACCCTCACACAGGCATACAGTGAGGTGCCCGAACTTGCCAGGGAAAGGGAATCATCCAATAAACTTATTGCAACAACGCTCAAATATGCCGGTGTGCTTGAGGGTTCAGTCAGGCAAACAGGGGTGCATGCCTGCGGAATAATTATCGGCAAGGATTCTCTCGATAACTATATCCCTTTGTGCACGGCAAAAGATGCTGAACTCTATGTAACCCAATATGAAGGAAGCCATGTGGAATCAGTAGGCCTCCTCAAGATGGATTTCCTCGGCCTTAAAACATTGTCAATAATCAGGGATGCAATTGAAAATATAAAGAAATCGAAAGGAGTTGAAATTAATCTGGAATCTTTACCTCTTGACGATAAGAAGACCTTCGAGTTATTCAGCAACGGTGATACAACCGGGATCTTCCAGTTTGAATCTGCCGGGATGAAAAGATACCTGAGGGATCTTATACCCAACAGGTTTGAGGACCTCATCGCCATGAATGCCCTATACCGGCCGGGCCCGATGGATAATATCCGTGAGTTTATTAAAAGAAAACACGGGGGCAGGATCGATTACCCGCTTCCCGCTATGGAAAAGTTCCTGAACGACACATACGGCATTACGGTTTATCAGGAACAGGTCATGCTCCTCTCCCAGGAGCTCGGGGGATTTTCCAGGGGCGAGGCGGATAACCTGCGTAAGTCAATGGGTAAAAAGAAGAAATCCATAATGGATGAGCTGAAGCTTAAATTTCTGGAGGGGTGTAAAAAGAACGGATACAATGAAGAGGTTGCAATCAGCATATGGTCCGACTGGGAATCTTTTGCACAATATGCATTCAATAAATCACACTCCACATGCTATGCCCTCATTGCCTACCAGACCGGCTATCTTAAGGCACATTACCCGGCAGAGTTTATGGCAGCAGTCCTAAGCCGTAATATTAATGATATAAAGAAGATCACGACTTTGATGGATGAAACCCGCCGGATGGGAATGGAGGTTCTTGGTCCGGATGTCAACGAAAGTAATGTAAAATTTACAGTGAACAGGGACGGGAATATCCGCTTTGGCCTGGGAGCTATTAAAGGCGTTGGTGAAAGTGCTGTTATTCAGCTGATTGAGGAGAGAGAAAGAGACGGTTTATACAAGGATATCTATGATCTTGTTGAAAGAGTTAATCTTAATGCACTCAACAAGAAGAACCTTGAAGCAATGGCTGTTGCAGGTGCACTGGACTGATTTATGACCATAACAAGGGCACAGTATTTTGCACTTGAAACCAGGGGATCAAGCTTTATTGAGAGCCTTATCCGTTACGGCAACAATTCCAAAACTATAAAACAGTCAAGCAGTCAGACACTTTTCGGGGATTCGGGCGGATTCGACCTGATAAAACCTGAACCATCAGCCTGCCCTGACTGGCCAAAGCTGGAAAAGCTCAACAGGGAAAAAGAAGTGATCGGAATCTATTTATCATCCCATCCGCTGGATGATTTCAAACTTGAGATAAATACTTTTACGACTGCCACACTTGCCGATCTTCAGAATCTTAAGGATTATCTCGACAGGGAGGTTTTTGTGGCAGGTATGGTAACTGATACTAAAAACGGGATAGGTAAGAATGGTAAGCCATACGGGTCGTTTACGCTTCAGGATTACACCGACTCGTTCAGATTTATGATGTTTGATAAGGATTACCTGGATAACAGCAAATTCTTCACTACAGGCTATTACCTGCTGGTAAAAGGGAGGGTCCAGAAAAGAAAGTACAGGGATGATGAACTCGAGTTCAGTATCAGGAAAATCAACCTGCTTTCAAGCGTCAAGGATGAACTTATTAAAACTGTTACACTTAAGATCGACCCGGAGAATATCAACACTGAAATGATAAACGAGCTCAAAGATCTAATCCGTGAAAATAAGGGCGAAACGGAGCTCAGGTTTCTTTTCCTTGATACTGATGACAGGATCTCCCTTCCCATGTTCTCACGAACACTGCGGGTAAGGCTGAACAATGAATTTATTTCTTACCTCGATGATCACCCCGGCATTGAATTTAAAGTTAATTAGCTATCTTTGCCGCCATCAATTTTATCTCTTTTTAAACCTTTAAACTGAATTAAATGGCAATTGATGTAAATGACGGGAATTTTGAGGATGTCGTTATCAAATCCGATAAACCTGTTATCGTTGATTTCTGGGCTGAGTGGTGCGGACCCTGCAGGATGATCGCTCCAATAGTTGAAGATATTTCGAAAGAGTATGAAGGCAAGGTCCTGGTAGCTAAATGCGATGTGGATAACAGTCCGCAGACCACGGTGAAATATGGCATCAGGAATATTCCGACAGTTCTTTTCTTTAAGGAGGGTAAAATTGCCGACAAGCTGGTCGGGGCAGTTCCAAAAAACAATTTTATAAACAAGCTTAATCCTCTTCTGTAATTATTTCATTTGAATGATATAGCCGTACAGCTGACTGTGACGGCTTTTTTTAACTATTAATATGACAGTTTGTGTTTTTGCAGGTTCAAGCAGCAGGGTAAACAGTGAATATGGAGAAGCAGCTGCCCGACTCGGGGCTTTGCTGGCAAAGTCCGGGACTGATGTTGTTTTCGGTGGCGGAGGCATAGGCCTGATGAAAAAGCTTGCAGATGCTGTTATCGAAAACGGAGGCAGAATAACCGGTGTGATCCCCTCATTTATGAAGGAGGAAGGATGGGGCCATCAGGGAATGAATGAGACCATAACCACCAGGGATATGAGTGAGAGAAAAAAAAAGATGTTTGAATTGGCCGATGCCATTGTTGCATTGCCCGGTGGAATGGGAACACTGGAGGAACTTACAGAAGCCATTACACTTAAGCAACTGGGTCTTTTTGACGGGCCGATCATTTTACTCAATACCCTCGGATACTACAACTCATTGCTCGGGTTTATCGATCATATGATAGAACATAACTTTCTGAGGTATGAACATAAGAGCATCTGGGAAGTGGTCAGCACTCCTGAGGAGGCGATGATTGCCCTCAGCAGGAATGACAGAGGAAATGAGGAATGGCGTAAGATCGCAAAGATCTAGTTCCCGGGAATCCTTGTGCCTATAAACAATATATCGTCAACCTGTTGCAGGTTTCCCTTCCAGTTAAGTATCTCCTTTTGAAGCTGATCGCGTTGCTCTTCTACCGGCAGATTGCATATCTTCTGCAGAAGTTTTTTAACATTCCCCGATTTGTATTTTTTCACACCTGATGTTCCGAACTGATCTGCATAACCGTCGGAACACATATAAACCATATCGCCCGGCATGATATCGATAACCTGGTTTATGAAGGTCTTTTTCGCCTGTACCGATGACATCCCGATAGGAAATCTGTCACCCTTGTAAGTAAATAATTCACAATTCCTGACAACATATAAAGGATTGTATGCCCCGGCAAATTCGAGGATGAACTTCTTCCTGTCAAACGCAATAAGGGCCAGGTCCATGCCATCATTGATAGTTTCTTCATTCCGTTGCATCAGCGCTTTTACAACCTCAATATTCAGCTGATCCAGGATCGGACCGGGTTTTAAAATTCCATATTCCCTTACAACTTTATTTAGGGAATTATGTCCGATTATTGACATGAATGCACCCGGCACTCCGTGACCTGTGCAGTCGCATGCTGCAATAAACTGAGTATCACCATTTTCGTACATCCAGTAAAAATCGCCGCTGACAATATCCTTGGGCATGAAAAGGACAAAGGTATCTTTGAAAGTATTTTCCCTGGGCAGCATTGCATGCTGAATGCGCTGGGCATACCTTATGCTTGCGGTAATATCCCTGTTCTTTTCCTCAATCTCCATGCTCTTCTGAACCACCTCTGCAGTTCTCTCCTCCACCTTTGTCTCAAGAATTCTCTTCTCCTTTATAAGGTTTCTTTCCCTTAACTTTATATATGAAATAATCCCGGTTGCAGCCAGAATCAGGCAGATTGCCACGAACCAAGGTGACTTGTAAAAAGGTGGTTTAATAGTAAATGAATACTCTGCCGGAGTCTCATTCCAGTAACCGTAGCTGTTTGATGCCTTCACCATGAATGTATAATGCCCGGGAGAAAGTGTCGGATAATCTTCAATTGTTTGTCCGGTGGAAGGATTCCATTCAGTTTCCGCACCCCTCAGCATTACCTTGTACCTCACAGCATCCGGATCTGTGAGGCATACGCTGTAATAATTGAATATCAGGGATTTTTCTTTATAATTCAGCTTAAGGTCACTCTTCATATCGCGCGGATTAAGATTGACCTGCAAACTGTTGATATGTATAGCCGGGCTGGTGTCAACCGGAGGCATTTTACCCGGAACAAGCATTGTTACACCATTCGCTGCCGTTCCGAACCATAGGTTCCCACTGTCATCACAAACTGAAGCATTCTGACGGGTTTCAATTCCCGGGAAACCATTTCTCCTTGTAAATGAAGCAATGGTACCATCAGCCAGGTTATACCTGTTCAGACCAAGATTTGTCCCTATATACAGATATTTATCTCCCTCAGGCTGAAGCAGTTTTATATTACCGGAGAGCAACCCATCCTCCTCATTTAACCTGATTGTAATGGTATCGTTTTCAAGAGCAAACAGACCACCTGTTGTTCCAACCCAGATCCTTGAATCATTTGTCTGTGCAATGCATTGCGGGACGTACCCTTCGAATGAATCTATAATATTGAATTTTCCTGTGGCTGGAACATATCTTGTCAATCCTGATTTGTTCTCGGATCCGATCCAGATATTGTTATCCCTGTCACAGAACAATACCTTGATCCAGCTTCCTGCCATTCCTGACTGCTGGGTAAAATAAGCAATCTCTTTACCGGCATCATCCCATACAACAAGCCTGTCCATATTGCCGATCCAGAGTTTGCCTTCATTATCAATTATCATTGCGGTGATGATCCCGTTTTTATTAAAATAACTGTTGATACGGGCATCAAAAATGAATTTCCCTTGCCTGGCATCATACATTGAGAGGCCGTTCCCTTCAGTACCGATCCAGATATTTCCGTTATTATCCTTTTTAATGAACCGGATCTTATCACCTATTGAATTCTTCAGGTCACCATATATCTGAATACCACCACCCTGAAGGGTAGAATCGCAGACAGAGATCCCTGCATTAGTGCCAAACCAGTATTTTCCTTCGTTATCAGTCTCTATTGCAAAAACACTTTTATCGGGTAACATTTTATCATCCGAAAATGTAACGAAATGATCACCCTTGTAAATACTTATACCGGTGTCATGATCGGCTATGATCATATTCTTTTCCTTATCTTCAGTGATGCAATGTATTGAAGTTGCTTCAAGACCATTTGATTTGTTGTAGACCTTCAGTTTATCTCCCTCAAACACAGTAATGCCACCTCCAAAGGTTCCGACCCAGACATTTCCACGGTAATCTTCAGTGATGTATGAAACCATATTGCCTGAGAGTCCGTTGCGGATATCAAATACCCTCATTTTTCCTTCACCTGCTTCATATTTATATAATCCCCCGTTGTGGGTACCATACCAGTAATTCCCCTTACTGTCGTGATACATAACTATTATGTCGAAGTATTTAGTAAGATCAGGGGGAAGGAAGGTTTCAAAGGAATTTTTAGCCCTGTTGAATTTTTTAATTCCTGCACCGGGAATAATGCAGTAGAAATCGTTGTTATTGTCTATGCATACACCTGAAACCTGATCTCCCAATCCATCTTTCCCGCTATATTGCCGACCAGAAAGTATAGTATCTCCCTCACCAGGGAATTCCGTCAGTATTGCACCGTTGCTGATAGTTGTGATCCAGAGGAATTTGCCCATCTGATTAATACTGGTCACATCACCATCAATTTCAATAGAATCAAATTTCAGGTCGGTGAATCTGATCCCGTCAAAAAGGCTCAATCCTCCATTCAGATGACCGAACCATATTCTTCCGGTCGAATCTTCGGTAAGGCTGTAAACTCCCCCACCTGCCAGACCATTTGCAGAGGTGAAATTCTTAAATTCCGAGCCATCGAATCGCGATACACCACTCTCTGTTCCCAGCCAGATCCTTTCGTTTTTATCCTGAATTACCGAATATACTTTTGATGAACCTAGCCCCTGTTCCACGCCATATTTTTCAAAAAACCAGGTTTGTGCTTCAAGCTGGAAGAAAGTTACTATTAAAAATGAGGTCATCAGGCTCAGGTGCCTGATGACCTTAAGAAATTTCAATCGGAATCTTATTTCCATTATTTGGTGATAAAGAAGAATGTGCCGTCTTCATCCCTTAAACCTGTTATCTTCCCGAATTTAGGTTTTTGTTTGTTATTATCCCCCACTGCTGTAGCCACTTTCATAACAACTTCTTCTATCGGGATGCAGGCATTTGGATTGTTGGATAATGCCGATGCAAAGGTCCGTGTGAACTGTGAGTCATCAACAGCGAGCTCATATCCTGCCGATGAAAATACCTGGGACGACTTAAACTGAGTTGCCTGCCAGTCGTCACAGCTTCTTATTTTAGGATCCGACCTCATTGCCTGGTAAAAACTGGGGCCTGATTCACATGCGTCTGTAACAACAAGTGTATGAGTAAGATAACTCATATATGTCTCCATCGATCCCTTAAGTGTATTTATATTGAAATAGGAGAATTCATTATCAAGTTCGGCATCAACAGGTATCCAGTACCCTACTTCATTAATAAACTTTCCATGACCGGAATACCATATAAGCAATGATTTGACCTGATTGGTTCTGACAAGATCCCGCAGTTCAATGGAAAAGAACTTTTCCATATCGGATTTGGTCATATTCTGTTTATGAATGATTTTATGAATCTGGTATTTTGCAAATGCTACATTCATCAGATTAACATCTTTACCGGGTCCTTCAAGAGGCGTGAATTTCGAATAGGAAGAGTTTTCAATGAACACCACCCATGTCTTGCCCATGGGATTTGTTTCAGCAATAGTAGCTCCTTCCCTGCTAAGGCTGAACACTGATGACTGCCGGTTTCCGTAGATGTCTTCAGCTTCGATTGTTATTTTGTTTTTGTTGAGAATATCGATGGTCGCTGTAAATACCGGATTCAGATCGCTCAGAGGATAACTTGCAGTTACTCCCTCGATAAGGATGGATTTAATCCTGCTTTCATCAGTTATCCTGCCCTGAAGATAAAGAGTCGGGGAATTATCATCAAGATACATCCTGGCGTCATCAGATGCGTATGGCGCCATCACATTTATTTTCGGAGGAATGATCTCAGTGCGGTACAGCGAGTATTTCAGGGTTTTCTCATTATCATAATCATCAAGAGCTGTTATTGTAAGTGAATTCTTTCCGGTAACATTTATATTTGCAAAGAACTCATTCCCGGCATTCTTCTCGTTTATTGGAACCGGTTCATCATTAATTACCAATGATTTGATTTTACTTTTATCTTTTATTTTCCCCGTAATAAGCAGGGTTGATGCATCTCCCCTTATCTCTAACAACTCTCCTTCAGGAACCGGACTCATATCTGTGATTTCAGGAGCATCTTTTTCCCTGTTCAGTTCATAAAGCCGCTCCTGTGCAGCTTTCAGTAATTTTCTTGCTTCCTGATTGAATTCCGAAAGGACAGTAATCCTCTTGTAATCATCCATTGCTTTCGGAAAATCAAATATGTCTTCATACGATTTAGCTCTTGCAAAGAATGCATCCGGATTCTTATCATTAAGAGAGATATATTTCGTGAAATCGTTTATTGCATTTGTAGGCTGGTTGAACTCCTGATAGCATTTTCCCCTGTCGAGGTAAAAGTCAGGATTGTCCGGATCGATAAGTATGTTTTTGGAAAGATCATTTATTGCGCCGGGGTAATCAAAATTCTTTTTGAAGACCCTGCTTCTCAAAAGGTAAGCATCGGTGTTCCTGTCATCATTTTTTAACACTTCATTGATCTGATTCAGGGCTCCCTCATTATCATCATGCAATAAAAGATGATCGGCCAGGGCAAGCCTTGGTTCAACAAGCTTTTTATCCTTTGAAATTGCCTTTTCAAATTCTCTTCTTGCATAAAGGTCATTATTCAGCTTAGTATAAATGATACCCCTGTAATAGTAGTTCATTGGGGTTTCCTTTATTAGAATGGCCGTGTCAGACACCCGTAGAGCCTGATCAAACCGTTCCAGTCCGATCAGGGTAATCACTTTTTCGGGGTAGATCTGAGCGTTTCTCTTTTCGAGACCGGAAGCCCGGTTCAGATATACAAGCGCTTCCCCGAATTGCCCCATTTTGTTGCAAACTTTCCCTATACCGATCATTGCATTAACATCCCTGGGCGAAAAGACAATTGTTTTTTCATAATCGGCTTTGGCATCACCATATTTTTCAAGCACCTCATTAGCTCTGCCCCTTGCATAATAATATTTAGATTCAGATGGCTGAAGCTGGATAGCACTGGTAAACTGGTTCACAGCCTCCTCGTATTTCATATTCTTAACAAAAACATTTCCTGCCTTGAAATACTTTTTGGCACTTTGCCCATAAGTTCCGGCAGAAAGAAACAGCATAACAAATGCCAGGTAAAATATTCGCTTATTCATGACTTTCACCTATTGACGTTATAAATTATCAAAATTACGAAATTTTATTCTGTTTATCAATCCTTCCGGAGGGTCTATTGTCGTCATTTAAAATTACTTCTAGGGAGCTGAACATGAATTTGGTTTCTGAAAAAACTGTTCCTTTAATCTCCGGGGCGATTGTCCCTTTTTTAAAGGGAAGTTTCCCGTAAAAAACTCTTGCTTCATCCCATAATCCCACTGAGATAAAGTGATTCAGCACCTCAGCTCCACCTTCCACCATCACCGACTGGATTCCTGAACTTAAAAGATATTCCAGAATCTGATCTGCCGAACGTTTGTTTTTGTTTAACACAACCTTAACTGCATTGCCTGTCTCAGCATCATTGTTAAGTGTGAACACAACAGTTTTACCGGGTGGATTAAAAACAAATGAACTTTTATCCAAATTCCCTGACTTGCTTAATATCAGCTTCAAAGGGTCATTCCCTGACCATTCCCTGACATTCAACATGGGATTGTCAGATCTCACTGTTCCTGCTCCAACCAGGATAGCCTGTTCGGCAGCCCTCCACTTATGTACAAGCGCTCTTTCAGGCTTCCCGGTGATCCAAACAGGTCTTTTTTCATGATCCTCAACACTTTCAATGTCCAGAAAGCCATCTGCGCTCTGTGCCCATTTCAGAACCACATACGGCCGTTTTTTCTCATGGAATGTAAAAAACCGTCTGTTTATCCGGCGACACTCTTTTTCGAGAATTCCTGTTACAACCCTGCATCCTGCGTTTTCAAGTTCAGCTATCCCCTTCCCTGATACTTTATCACTTGTATCCATGGTCCCAACTACGATTTTCTTTATCCCCGACGATATTATAAGCTGTGAACAGGGAGGCGTTTTTCCAAAGTGGGAACAAGGCTCAAGGTTTACATACAATGTTGATGATCGCAGTAATTCAGCATCAGCGACTGAATTAATTGCATTATGCTCGGCGTGTGGACCACCGGCTTTAAGGTGATATCCTTCACCGATGATCAGACCATTATGAACGATTACGGATCCCACAACCGGATTGGGATAAGTATTCCCTTCAGCCTTGCCTGCCAGATCCAGGCATCTTTGCATGAATTTAATATCATCACCTGCCGGCATTCTCCTGAAAGTGCTATTTTTGAAATATGGGTGTCAAGATACAAACAATTAAAGAAATTAGGCTTTACCTCGCGAGGGAACTTAATGGATTTTATCCTGAGTCTGAGATAAATGCAATTTCAGCCATAATTCTAAGGTCGGTACTTAATTCATCATCACTCCATAACCTTGCTCTTCCTGAAACCGCTGTATCACCAAAGCAGGTCCGACAGATAATAAGTATTTGCAGGGATCTTAAAAAAGGCAAGCCATTACAATATATAATGGGTTACACAAATTTTTATAATTGCATAATCAGGCTTAACAATGATACACTTATCCCTCGTCCGGAGACTGAGGAACTCGTCGATCTGATCATTAAGGAGAATCGTGAATTTTCCGGCTCCGTACTGGATATCGGAACCGGATCCGGCTGCATCGCCATCGCCTTAGCCCTCAATTTGCCACAATCGGCAGTGACAGGAATTGACATATCCGATGGGGCTCTGCTTAAAGCGGGTGAAAATGCGGTCCTTAACAAAGTGAAGGTTTCATTTATCAGGGCTGATATTTTCAATATCAATCCCGGTATGTTCGCCGGGACGGATATCGTAGTAAGCAATCCTCCGTACATCCGGGAATCGGAAAAAAAATTAATGTCACGTAATGTGCTTTATTATGAGCCTGATACAGCACTTTTCGTCACTGATGCCGATCCGCTCGTTTACTATTCCGCAATTACAAGGCTGGCATCTGCCATCCTTACTCCCGGAGGAAAGATCTATTTTGAAATTAATGAGACGATGGGTAAACAGATCGTACTACTGCTGGAGTCAGCAGGATACTCAAATGTCAGGGTAATAAAGGATATAAACGGGAAAGACAGAATTATTAAGGGAATCCATAATGACTGAAAACAAACTTTACGAAGCTTCACTGTCAAAAGCCATGATGCTCTGCTCACAGCGCGAGTACTGCACTGATGATATCAGAAGCAAACTCCGGCAATGGGGAGTTTCCGAAACCGACATTTCAAGGATCATAAATTCTCTCATTAAAGAGAATTTTATAAATGAAAAACGCTACGCAGAAGCATTTGTAAGAGATAAGTTCAAATACAACAAATGGGGTAAGGTGAAACTTGCTGCACATCTCAAAGCGAAACAGATTCCACCGGAAATTGTAAAATCTGCTCTTGATTCCATTGATAATGAATTATATATGAAGTCGATGAAAGAGATTATTTCCTCTCATCGCAGATCGGTAAAAGCAAAAAATCAGTACGATCTGAAGGGAAAACTTTTACGATTCGGTTTGTCAAAAGGATTTGAAAGCAGTCTTTTATATGATCTGTTGAATGATCCGGAATTATAAGCAGAGCCCACACTCAGAACCACTTGAAAATACTTACAATATATGGCAGGAATGCAATAAGGAAGATTATGGACGATCCGGTTATATCGAATAAAATTAATTGTTTACGGATGGCAGGATAACCTGCATAATACCTTGAGAAGAAAATCCTCAGGAAGAATTGTGAAACAAAGAAAATGAAGAGCCTCATACCGTATTTATTGTATTCATAAGCCTCATCGATCCTGCCCCTGAGGATAAGTGAGAAACTGTGGGAAATCCCGCAGGAAGCGCAGGATTCACCTGTCAGCTCTTCATGAATGCATACGATGGGGTAATTGTCTTTATCCGGCGAAAAAATACCGGAATAAGCTATAATAAACAATATCAGAATGGTAAATACTATGTTTATTACCAGATAAGGCTCATTTCGTGAAACTATCTGTGACAGAGCGCCTTTATCATTTTTTGCGTACCAGGGTATCATCGGCAGGTGAATTTTCCTTTTCGAGATCTTCGAGAGTTTTTTCCAATTCTTCCTTATCCTTGCCCGCAGTTATTTCCACTTTTTCATCACCGCTCTCAATCTTGATATTGATTTGGGCATCCTCAAGGTCTTTGATGACATCTTTCTGAACGTCATCGACAAATTCTTCAATCTTATCAGGCCACTTGTCGGCTTTATCGAGTATCTTTCCTGCAAAGAAGATCTGAGAAAATGATATCATCGAAGCAATAACTGCAATAACGAGACCTGCTATCAGGACCCCGCGCGGTAAATTACTTCTTGATGCCTGGGAAAGGCCGACAGACGCAAGCACAATTGCAATTATCCCCGGGATTATTGCGACAAAACCCACGCAGGGGATCACTGCGATGACAAAAGTTATTATTGCGGTAATCAGTGCAGCGATACCCAGGTTTTGTCCCGATTTGTTATTGTTTTCTTCCATGGCTTTAAGTCTCTTGTTTATATTTTCATTCCTGTGTCAGAATATTTATCATATCCTGCTCTAAAGACGTTACAGGAACTTCAATGATGCGTCCCGTTTCAATATTATTTTTATAGAAAATAAAAGTCGGCACCCTCTGAATATCGAGTTTCTCATATTCTCCCACGGGAGAAAGTTTATTATTGTCAACTCCGATGAAAGTTACTTTTTCCGCAGGAAATTGCCAGAGATCCAGGATCCTCATGAAACGCGGGACCTCCCTCCTGCTGTCGGGACACCATGATCCAAGAACAATTTTGATCGTCAGGTTATCCTTACTTATTACTGTTAATTTATTAACAGCAGTTTCATCCCACTTATAACCATCATAACCTTTCTGATACCATTCGGAATGAGGTGGTCCGGACATGCGTTCCCTTGTGAAATATCCGAGCAGCCAGGTTGATTGTTCAGAGAAATTGGTTATTTGACCTGTTTGTTCGGTGACCGGTAAAGTATTTGCAGCAGGCTTTTTCATTTTACAGCCGTATATCATTAAGATACTCAATATGATAAGGAATATTATATTTTTCATCTTTTGATCTTCGTTTAAGAATTCTAACCGGTTTATTCAAAATGGTGCATCAATATTTCCAGTATTTGTTTTGCTGCTTTTGAAACGGAAGTACCCGGACCGAATATGGCAACCACACCGGCATCATACAGGAACTGATAGTCCTGTGGCGGGATCACTCCTCCGGCGATCACAAGTATATCGTCTCTCCCAAGACGTTTCAGCTCACTTATCACTTCAGGAATAAGAGTTTTATGTCCTGCTGCAAGGCTTGATACTCCAAGCACATGAACATCGTTTTCCACTGCCTGTTTTGCCGCTTCGGCGGGGGTCTGAAAAAGAGGACCTATATCCACATCGAAACCGATGTCGGCATATCCGGTTGAAACAACTTTGGCGCCCCTGTCGTGCCCATCCTGGCCCATCTTGGCAATCATTATCCTGGGCTGGCGTCCCTCCTTTTCGGCAAACCTGCCAACCAGTGCCCTGGCTTCCTTCAGATCACTGTCCGGTTTATATCCGGATGAATAAACACCTGAAATTGAACGTACCACTGCTTTATACCTCCCTGTTATTTTTTCACATGCATAAGAAATCTCTCCGAGGCTTGCACGTTTTGATGCAGCCACGACTGCTAATTCAAGAAGATTGCCCTTACCTGTTCGGGCACACCCTGTGATCGCATCCAGTGCTGTCTGACATTCAGACTCGTTTCTTTCGGTACGTAGCTTTGCGAGCCGCCTGATCTGGGAATCCCTCACCGCCGGATTATCGACCTCAAGTGTTTCGAGCGGAGCTTCTTTATCAAGCCTGTACCGGTTCATACCAACAATGATCTGCAATCCCGAATCAATCCTGGCCTGTGTTCTTGCTGCAGCCTCTTCGATCCT
>CAZKMH010000013.1:0-21968 GCA_964553395.1 uncultured Rikenellaceae bacterium
CTGGCTATAGTTGAAGTTTCAGCGAAATTCAGCTTACAGCCAAGTGTGTGGAATGCTATTTTTTTTCTTTCGGTGTTATTCATGTATTATAACAACAAACCTAATTATTCATCCTGACGAGGTAGACATTTCGGAATTCAATGTCTTTACCTTCGCTCTGCAGACAGATATTACCTGCCTTTATTGATGATCCGGTAGCTTTGTTCTGACGGACATCGTTGACAAACACATCAATATTGTCCGAGATGCATGTAATCTCCAGTGTGTTCCATTCGCCCGCCGGTTTTTCAGACGTCTCAGCCAGCTTTTTAACTACCCTGACTGATTTGTCAGTCCGTTCATTGATGTCTGATCCCCCCATGCATATTAAATCACCTGCACTTCCTGCTTTCAGCTGGCATTCTATGGACATTGGCCAGATGGTGTCAGGCTGCTGGGCATGGATGAACACACCGCTGTTGCTGGCTTCACCCGGATAGCGCCATTCAACATGAAGTGTATAATCCGAATAGGAGTCTTTGGTCCTCATGTATCCGAAGGGTTCCCCTTTTATATGAATTATATCACCATGGGCCATAAAAACCCCTGAGACATCCACTGAAGGATCTTTAAGATAAAATGTCCAGTTACTCAGATCTTTACCGTTGAACAGCTGGATCTTTTCTGTTGAGGACTCCTGTGAATCAGTGCTCTTTTTTTCTTTGGATCGTCCGCAGGAGCCGAAAGAAAATGCAATAAGGATTGAAAGCAGTAAAATACCTGATTGGAATGACTTGGTTTTCATAAGGTAAAGTATTAAGTTGTTTGTATAATTAACAAAGCCTTTATAAGAAATGTTCTGTTACAGCAGTTTACTGGCCAGCTCTGCAAGGAAGCTGCGTTCACCCTTAACCAGGTTCACATGGGCGAAGATCTCCTGATTCTTCATTTTATCAGACAGGTAGCTCAATCCGTTTGATGCAGTATCGAGATAAGGTGAATCGATCTGTTCAATATCACCGGTAAATACCATCTTCGTTCCTTCTCCTGCGCGTGTAATAATGGTTTTTATTTCATGGGGTGTAAGGTTCTGTGCTTCATCAACGATGAAAAATATGGATGAGAGACTTCGTCCCCTGATATAAGCAAGGGGGGTTATTACAAGTTTCTCCTCCTTCATCATGTCATTGATACGAAGGAATTCAGGGCTCTGATGACTGAACTTATGCTTTATGACAGTCAGGTTATCGTACAGCGGCTGCATATATGGATCCATTTTCTCTTTCACATCTCCCGGCAGAAATCCCAGGTCGCGGTTTGCCAGGGGAACAATTGGCCGTGCCAGGAATATCTGTTTATATCTCTTGTGCTGTGCAAGTGCAGCGGCAAGTGCAAGAAGTGTTTTACCGGTACCTGCCTTGCCTGTAAGAGAAACAAGCTGTATATCGGGATTGGAAAGTGCATCCAGGGCAAAAGTTTGTTCAGCATTCCTTGGATCGATACCATAGGTAGTCTGTTTAACTACCCTGTTGAGGAGCTTTGTTGCCGGATTAAAATGTGCAAGTGCGCTCGATCCGTTATTCTTCATTATGTAGAACTGGTGCCCTTTCTGGTCTTTTTCGATGTTGAAATCCTCAGCCCTCACACCCTCGGGAACCTCATACAGTTTGCTTATAAGTGCCTGGTCCATGCCCTCAATAACAGTAATTCCTTTGTACAGGTCATCAATATTTGCGACCTTATCGTTCTGATAATCCTGCGCTATGATACCCAGGGATTTAGCCTTCATGCGAAGGTTTATATCCTTTGTGATCAGCACCACGTTTGTGTTTTTATTTGCATTGCAGACGTAATCTGCAATTGCCAGAATTCGATGATCAGCTGTCCTTTCGGGAAATGACTGGCTGACTTTCTCTGAAAAGTCCTTGCCGGTCTCGATATGAAGGTTGCCAAGATTCTCTCCCAGCGGGATATTGGCAGTTAATAGCATATCACCCGATAATTTGTCAAGCTCCCTTGTGAATTCCCTTGCATGGAAATTTATCTGATCATTGCCTTTTTTGAATTTATCAAGCTCCTCAAGAACAACAATAGGAATTATGACATCATTTTCTTCAAAGTTGTATATGCACTTATAATCATGTAAAAGAACGTTGGTATCTATTATGAAGAGTTTCTTATTATGCTTTCTTGTCATAGTTAATATCTTTAATATCAATGCTATACAGCAAAAAATCCTGCTCTGTATCGAATTGCAAAAATAACTAAAATAAAGGATTATTGGTATCCATGTTGAAAGTATGTTAATTTTGAGTGCCTGGAGTGCTTAGGGTCAAATACTTTAATTCCGGACACGATTGCACCATTGCAAGATTGCATGATTGCACGATACTAAATGAACTATACTCAAACTCTCGAATTTCTTTTCTCATCTCTTCCCGCCTATCACCGGATTGGAAAAGCTGCATATAAGGATAATCTTGATAACACCATTGCGCTTGATGAATACTTCGGACACCCCCATATAAAGTACCGGACAATCCATATCGCCGGAACAAACGGTAAAGGATCGGTTTCGCATCTGCTAGCTTCAGTTTTACAGGAGGCAGGATACCGGACCGGACTCTTTACTTCCCCGCATCTGAAGGATTTCAGGGAAAGGATCAGGATTAACGGGAAAATGATTCCAAAAGGTGAGGTGACATCCTTTGTTAGGGAAAATAAAGGGATAATAGAATCGGTATCTCCATCATTTTTTGAAATGACTGCCGCACTGGCATTTGATTATTTCGCCCGTGAAAATGTCGAGGTTGCAGTTTTTGAAACAGGACTGGGAGGAAGGCTCGATTCGACTAACATCCTCACTCCCGTGATCTCGGTCATTACAAATATCGGGCATGATCATATGGATCTCCTGGGAGATTCACTGGAAAAAATTGCAGTGGAAAAAGCGGGGATCATAAAGGAGAATATTCCTGTGGTAATAGGTGAAACTCAGCAGGAAACCACCGATGTTTTCACTGCCAGAGCAAATGAAACGGATTCTGCTATATTTTTTGCGGATACCAGGGTTATCTGCAGCCTCGGGGATACTACAGCGAGGACAGGCAAAAGGCGATATATTTTGAAAGATCTGAAAGCGGGCCGGGAAATCTCAGGTATAATACCACTGGGAGGAGACTACCAGGCTAAAAACCTCCAGACACTTTTCCAGGTATATGAATGCCTGAAAGACTCCTTTAAAATATCAGAGCAAAACCTTATTGATGGAATAAAAAGAGTCATAATTAATACAGGATTCCGTGGAAGGTGGCAGATTTTGAGACATAATCCGTTAGTGATATGCGACACCGGACATAACCGTGAAGGACTTGAATATGTGATCCGTCAGACACGAAAAATACATACAGGGAGCCTGCATTATGTACTCGGATTTGTCAGTGACAAGGATCTAAGCCTGATCCTTCCGCTTTTTCCAAAAGATGCGAAGTATTATTTTACAAGAGCTTCCGTACCACGTGCACTTGACGAAAGGAGACTTCAGAAGACGGCCGCAGTTTACGGACTTGCAGGCGAATGTTTTTCCTCGGTTAAAAAGGCGCTTGAAGCAGCTGTGGCAGATGCATTACCCGACGGCCTTGTCTTTGTGGGCGGCAGTACATTTATTGTTGCAGATCTGGTTTAAAATTCGTATATTTAAGGTTATAACACTTTTTTTATGAAGAAAGCAATTTCAATTTTTCTTTTCATATTCCTTCTGCTGCGGATAGCTGCTCAGCCCGGACAGAAAATCGTTATAATCCATACCAACGATCTCCATTCGCATCTTACCGGTTTCGCACCGGAATCAAACTATACACCGCTGACTGTTAACGATGATAGTACAGTAGGAGGATTTGCCAGGATAGCTTCAATAATTAAAAATGAAAAAGAACAGAATGAAGGTATAACCCTCGTAGTTGATGCCGGTGATTTTCTGATGGGGACACTCTTCCAGGGAACCGAAACCAAAACCGGGTTTCAGCTGCGTTTAATGAAGAAGATGGGATATGATGTCGCATGTATGGGAAATCATGAATTTGATTATGGCCCTGCAAGACTGGCAGAAATAATAAATTCCTCGGTAAAAGGAGGGGAGATTCCTTCATTGTTACTCAGCAATGCAGTCCTCGATGATGATGATCCACTGGATGATGCTCTCGAAAAACTTTTTAAAGACAAAATACTTGGAAGAACGGTTGTCGTGAGCAGGGGTGGAATTAAATTCGGCTTCTTTTCGCTTCTTGGCAAGGTTGCTGAAGATAATGCTGCTTATGCGACGCCGGTGACATTCTCAAAACAGGTTGCTACAGCCCGCAAAATGGTTAAACAGCTGCAGGTAGAAAAGTGCGACATTATAATCTGTCTTTCACATTCAGGTATCTCAAAAAATAAAAAAGGAGAATGGGCAGGTGAAGATGCAGAGCTTGCACAAAAAGTAAAAGGGATCGACATTATTGTCAGCGGCCATACTCATACCTACCTTGATACACCTGTTGTAGTGAATGGTATTCCTATAGTGCAAACCGGTGAATACGGGGTTAATGTCGGGAAACTATCTCTGACATATGGAAATGGTCTACTAAAGACAACCGGGTATTCCCTTATTCCGGTAGATGACAGGACTGAAGGTGACCGGGAGATCCATAAGCTCATCGAGGAGCAGAAAAAGATAGTAACTGATGATATACTCAATCCTCTGGGTATGGATTATAACAAACCTGTTGTTGAAACGGATTTCACCCTGGAATGTATTGAGCTGGGCAATATTAAGGATAGTAATCTGGGTCCGCTTGTCGCCGATGCAATTCACAGTTATGTAAACTCCAATGTAAAAACAGGGACAGATGTCAGCATGGTAGCCGTAGGTGTTATACGCGACCGGATATTACCCGGGATACAGACTGCACCTGACATCTTCAGGATTATGTCAATGGGATCCGGGAATGATGCTGTGCCGGGTTATCCGCTCTCAAGAGTTTATGTCACCGGCAAAGAGCTTAAGAGTATTCTCGAGATCCTTCAGGTTGCATATAAGTCGACCCCCGCCAACTATTGTTATTATTCCGGCCTCAAAGCTGAATTTGATCCGGAAAAAGGTTTGTTGAAAAAGATAATTAATGTTGAGATCGTTAAACCATGGGGTAACAGAACTGTTGATTTCTCAAAGAAGGCAAAAACCCTTTATTCCATAACTGCCAACTCATATATGCTCGAATTTGTCGGCATAATAAAAAAAATGAGTTTCGGACTTATAAATGTTGTACCAAAGGATGCCGGTGGGAATCCCATCATAGATATGAGCACGGCGGTTATCGATTTTGATGAAAACAGGGATGGTATTCAGGAAGGGAAAGAGTGGCTCGCCCTGATGGAATATCTATCTTCAATGAAGGATAGCAACGGAAACGGAATTCCCGATATTGACAGTAAATATAAAGTGGCTCTCCGGACTTTTAAACTTACGGGCGACCGCTGATCTGCCGCAATGCTTTATTTTTCACCTTTCTCCCAGGCAGGCCAGAAATTCATCGACCTGTTCAAAATTGGCCATTGCAATTGCCGCCGATGAAATGAAATCATGCTGCAGAACCCATTTTACGGCCTCTCTGTAACTCGGATCCACACCTTGTGCAGGGGCGTATTGCCCTCCTGAGCAGGTTTTCATTGCGACAACGCCAATACCTTTCCTGCCGGCTTCCTCAAGGATGCTGATCAGCTTTGCCTGGTCCCACTCTGAGTACCTCTTGTTTACAGAATGGATGAATGATCCCTTGTGATTGAACGGCACCATTATTATATCGTAGAATTTTTCAGCATTGTTAAGAGACGGCAGGTTCATGCGGTCATTATGGGTTGAAAATCCGCAGGCCTTAATGGTCCCCGATTCTTTTAATCCGGAGAAAAATTTCATTGTCTCAGAATGGAAAGCCAGTTCTTCCTCTGCGGCATCATGGTAAAGCAGGACATCGATATAATCGGTATTCAGAGCCTTCAGACTTGCTTCTATCCTTGAATTGAGCAAATCCCTTATTTCCTCTGCACCTTTTTTCCCTTTTCCCTTTGACGGTAATTCATCTGCATCAAGCCTTATCTTTGACTGGATGATTAAATTCTTTCTTGTGCCGGCCACTGCCCGGCCCACAAGCCGTTCATTGTTCCCGTTACCATACGACCTTCCCGTATCAATAAAATTGATGCCTTTCTCAATGGCATATCTGATCAGGGATTCCTCGTTGGTACGGGGAGCTCCAAAACCAACAGGCGTAATACCAATCCCGGTATCGCCTATATTCCTCAACACCGGATATACCGGTAGTCCGGAATCTAAAGTCTTGTTCACCAGGCCGATCCCGGCAATTCCACCCAGGGTGTGTGTAATGAATCTCTTCCTTGATATCAGTTTTTTTGCCATTTGCTGTAGGGATTATTTACTTTCAGTCTTACTTTTTTGTCAGCCACAATATATCCTATACTGAACATTGCTTTCGTTATCTGTTCCATCTTGTTAAAATCAAGTCTTTCAGCAACATCTTCCGGGCTGTGATAGTCGGAATGAAGTCCGGTTGTAAAGAACAACACCGGAATATCATTTAATACAAAATTATAATGATCGCTACGGGCGAAAAGCTGAAGGGGATGATCCCTTCCGCTAAGGGAGTAATCGAAGTTGAGGTTAATATCCCCATCAACATCTTCAGCAATCGAGAGCAATTCCCTGCTCTGTTTCCCCGTAATAACGAACACTTCTCCAGGTCCTGTCATGGGAGTTTCAGATGTGGAATCAGCAACTCCCTTTACCCTGCCTATCATATCCATGTTCAGGTCGACAATTGTTTTTTCAAGTGGAACAACCGGGTCCCTGACATAAGATTTAGAGCCAAAAAGACCTATCTCTTCACCCGAAACCCATAAGAACAGGATTGACCTCTTTGGTTTATTCTCCAGACTCTGGAAAGCTTCGGCAATTGAAAGAAGGGCAGCACATCCCGAAGCATCATCGTCTGCGCCGGGGTTTACTTTTCCTCCCGATGTGCCAATATGATCAGCATGGCTTGAAAAAATGATAAATTCATCCCTGAGGACCGGATCACTGCCCTCAACATAAGCCACCACATTCTTAAGTGTCAGCTCATCGGATCTGACCGCTTCAGTGATCATAATTCTTTTCCCGGTAACTGAAAATGATTGCGGTTTACGGGTAGTGTCTATTTTTTTCTGAAGTTCAGCCAGTGAAGTACCTGACCCTTTGAACAATTCATCGGCAACAACTGTGCTTACAAAAAGAATTTTCACACTACCCGGAAAATTATACGTCAGCGGCTTATCACCCTTAAGGGTTTTGGTTGAGTTAAGTTCGTCGGTAATACCCGGATAGGCTTCTTCAATGGTTGAATAACCTGATCGGGGGCCCATAACAATGAGAACCGCCCGGGCTTTAGAAAACATGAGTGTTCTTATTCTTTCCATCATGCTTTTGAATCCGGCCGGGTCGGCTTCTTCAGGCAGGGAGATCTTGCCCTCTTCTGCAGCCGGCGATCCGGTCATGACCAGAAGTATCTTACCTTCGGTTGTTATAAATTCAAAGTCATCGTAGCCCTGGTTTTCATCCTTTATTCCATAACCTGCAAAAACAACCTCTCCATCAAGTTTAAAATCCGACGGACTACGGGGAAATAGCTGAACAACCGGGTCCTTTATAGTTATTGTATCCTGTCCTTCCGGAATCACCTGTATCATGGTTTTCCCGGGATCGACACTTTGGCGCAGAACCGTATAAGGTTGAAAAAAACTTGTACCATTTGCAGGTTTCAGGCCAAGTAACCTTGCATTTGTGGCAATAAACTCTTGTGCTATCTCCAGTTCCGGGCCACCATTTACCCTTCCCCTGAGCAGGGGTGATGCAAGGAATGTCACATAGCTTTCAAGGTCCCCCGATGTTATTGCATCAGCGCCGGTAGCTCTTTTTTGGGCCAAGGCATTATCAATTATTGTTATCAGCAGGATTGCGATGATAAGGCAGTTTCTAATATGATTCATCAGAGGAATTTGTATGCAATAATTGAGCCGTAAAGGTAAAAAAGTTTTCAAATAATGATCAATAATCAGAACTAAAGCTGAAATTGGAATTCTAAATTATTTCCGGTCTGAATTTCAGTTATTTTCTCAATGATGAAGATTTTTTTTTAAGTTTGCGCTCAATTTAATCTTAGATGGAAGTCAGCATATATTTCTGGATTGGTTTTAATGCCCTTATTTTTATAATGCTTGCTTTGGATCTGGGCGTTTTCAACAAAAAAGCACATAGAATACCTGTTAAGGAGGCTCTTGCCTGGGTGGGAGCCTGGATAACCCTGGCCTTACTTTTCAACCTTTTTATTTTTTTCGAGTTTGGAGAAACCAAAGCCCTTGAATTTCTTACAGGGTATTTAATTGAATATTCCCTGAGTGTTGACAATATATTTGTCTTCATCCTCATCTTCACCTATTTTGCTGTCCCTGACCAGTATCAGCACAAAATATTATTCTGGGGAATTCTCGGAGCTCTGGTGATGAGAGGCATTTTTATCTTTGCAGGTATAGCTCTTATTAACCGTTTTCACTGGATCGTACTGATTTTCGGATCTTTTCTTGTTTTCACCGGGTTCAAAATGCTTTTCTCGAAGGGAGTTCATGTAGATCCTGAAAAGAATCCTATAGTCAGGTTCGCCAGGAAGTTCCTGCCGATAACCAGGGAGCTTCATGGCGGCAGGTTATTAATAAGACAGAATAACCGGAATTATGCTACACCATTATTCCTGGTCCTGCTTGTAATTGAGTCAACTGACCTGATATTTGCAGTCGACTCAATTCCTGCTATCCTGGCGATAAGTCATGACAGGTTCATAGTTTATACTTCAAATATATTTGCTATTCTTGGTTTGCGATCCCTCTACTTTGCAGTTGCAGGGATAATGGGCTATTTCCGCTATCTTAAAGTCGGCCTCTCTATTATTCTGGTATTTGTAGGATTGAAGATGCTTGTATCCTATTTCAACTTTGAAATACCGATTTTCATTTCCCTGTCAGTGATCGTTGCTATCCTCCTGATCTCGGTAGTTGCATCATTGTTAATTCCAAAAAAAGAATCGCCTGACAAGTCCGCTTTCTGATATAAGGGAAATTGGTTTTCCGGAAATTACTAAATTTACATTCTTGATGAAAGTCAGGGATTATGACAAAATATGGCATTAACGGGAGAATAATGAATTCTCAGAAACAGATACTGGCTAATCCTTGGCCTCTGATCATTATTTTTTTCATCCTGTCAATCGGAGGGATCGTTACCGGATTCCTATATTATAAAAGTCAGAAGAACACTATTCTGACTGACGGCACAAAACAACTTTCCGCAATAGCTGATATGAAAGTCAGACAGATCTCCCAGTGGAGGCGGGAGCGTATTGCTGACGGGAAGTCTTTCAGTGAAAATGTTTCGTTTATGAGACAATTTTCAAAGTTTCTGGCAGAAGGGGAAAGCAACCAGTTACGATCTGATCTTACCAGGGATCTCAGATCACTTGTTGAAAGTTACGATTACAGATCTGCGCTTTTTATCGACCTCAATCTCCGGGTGAGAATATCTTATCCCTATCAGGATTCACTTATCGGTGATTATCTCAAGCCAATGTTGGCCGATATTATAGAGAAGGGTGAGATTGTAATTACCGACCTTCATCAGTCGGGAAAAGTGAGTTACCTGCACCTCGATCTTCTGGTACCATTGAGGAACCCGGATAGGGCAAACGGTCCGGTTTTCGGGATAGTTATCCTCAGGATCGATCCCCAGAAGGTCCTCTTCCCCCTTGTCCGGTCGTGGCCACTCACAACCAAAACATCCGAGGCATACCTTATCCGTCGCGACGGTGACGAAATAGCTTTTCTCTTTGATCCGTTGTTTTCGGATTATTCGGAAACGATAATCCGAAGATCAGCCACCCGGCAAAACCAGGCTGATGTACTGGCATTCAGAGGGATACGTGAGACAACACACGCTGTAGATTATCGGGGTGTCCCGGTAATTGCAGCTGTAAAAAAAGTACCGGAATTACCCTGGTTTATGGTTGCCAAGGTCGATCGTGAGGAAATACTTGGTTCTCTTGATACCCAGATCAGACAGGTTCTGGCCATCACTGTCCTGTTCCTTCTGACAATCGGTCTGCTTCTTGGAGGCTTCTGGTGGAATCAGCGTGTACATTTTTACCGGAGCCAATACGAGGCAGAGCTTGAACAGCTTACACTGAAGAAATTATCCGAAGAAATACTTAGAGAGAGTGAGGAAAAATTCAGGAAAATATTTGAGGATGGTCCGTATGGTATGTTGATGTCCGACAAGGATTTTGGCATTTTAAGGGCAAATTCTGCTTTATGCAAAATGCTGGGATATACCGAAGAAGAACTGCAGAGCCTGACTTTCAGGAGTTTTACATACCCTGAATACATCAGCCGTGATGAAGTTGAATTACTGAGACTTGTCGCAGATGATATTCCGGTCTATCATACCGAAAAAAGATATTTCCGAAGTGATGGCAAAATCATCTGGGGTTCGACAACAGTCAGTATAATCCGGAACAATAAAGACGAAGTTCAGTTCTTCATTGCAATGATAGAGGATATCAGTTCACGGAAAATAGCAGAAGCTGAACTGATAGCTGCCAAGGAAAAAGCTGAAGAGAGCGACAAGCTGAAAACTGCTTTTCTTCATAACGTATCACATGAGATCAGGACTCCGATGAATGCGATTCTGGGATTCTCATCCCTTCTTAGCGAGCCGGGTCTTACCGAGGCTGACCGGAACCAGTATGTTGATATAATCTTCCAGAGCGGAAACCAGCTGCTGTCAATAATTAATGATATCGTTGACCTTGCAGGGATTGAGAGCGGCCAGATAAAGATTTCAATAAAGGAAATAAATATAAACACAGTTCTGAAAGACCTGAATGAACAATACAAGTATAAAACCAGGTCAGAACATGTAAGTTTGCACCTCAAGACCACCCTGCCCGGTAATGAAGCAGATATTATGACCGATGGGACGAGGCTGGTTCAGATATTGTCCAACCTTATCAATAATGCATTCAAGTTCACCAAAAAGGGAAGAATTGATTTTGGATACGGCCTTAATGATGGATTTATTGAGTTTTTTGTAAAAGATACCGGAATCGGCATCCCGGCCGAATATCATTCGCTCGTTTTTGAGAGATTCTATCAGGTCGACAGCAATGTTTCAAGACAGTATACGGGTACCGGACTCGGCCTTTCGCTGTGCAAGGCTTTTGTCGGTTTGCTTGGCGGAAGCATTTGGCTTAATTCAACACCCGGAGTGGGAACTGCATTTTACTTTACAATTCCATATAATAAAAATAAGGCCCAGAGCCCGGCAGAATAGGATAAATCTATCCCTCAGATCCATTTCCCGGGGACGCTTCATTCAGGGAAGAAATCAGCAAATTTTAATGAACTTAATTCACTTTGTTCTGTTTATTAAGCAAAATAAAATAATAACTCACGATGAAAAAAGCAATGTTATCAGTTGTACTGGTATTTATGGTAACCCAGTTATGGTCACAGGATTTACGTCCTGCGCCGGAATCTCAATCGGAGGAAGCAAAAAGAACTTTCCGAATTCCCCTCCTTGGGGAAACAGCACCATCATTTACAGCAGAATCGACCGAAGGGACACTAAATTTCCCAACCGATTACGGCAGGAGCTGGAAAGTATTATTCAGCCATCCTCAGGATTTTACGCCCGTTTGTACTTCAGAAATACTTGAACTTGCAAACCTGCAGGAAAAATTCAAGGATTTCAATGTGAAGCTCGCAGTGATCTCTACGGATCCGCTCGACATGCATCATCAGTGGAAGAAAGCTATGGAAGAAATTGAATACAAGGACAGATCCGGGGTAAAGATTAAGTTCCCGATCATTGATGATGATAAGCTTGCAATTTCAATGAAGTATGGAATGATCCATGCCCCGACAAACACCACAAAGGATGTGCGGGGTGTATTTATTATTGACCCTGATGATGTTATCAGAGCCATCTATTTTTATCCCACGCAGGTCGGAAGAAGCACCGATGAACTTTTAAGAACCCTCACAGCTCTTCAGACCACTTATAAAAAGGATTTGATGACTCCGGCAGACTGGCGTGCCGGTGATGATGTCCTCGTACCTTTCCTTCCCAAGGTCGATCCGGCCCAGCCGGAAGTTGTGCCTGAAGGATATTATAAGCTCGCATGGTTTATGTGGTATAAGAAAGCTGCCAACTGATTTAGTATTGTTGTCTTTTAAACTGAAGGCGTCCCGGAAAAGGCGCCTTTTTTCATGCAGGGATCACCAGTCGGATTTGAGACATTTCAGAATCTGAAGAAAAGACCCATATTCCCTGTGGGAACGACCGGAGATATCAGGTGACTACCGTTCGAACTTCGCTCTAACGGAAAGCCCAGACCAATTTCAAGATTGATCCCGGTATTTTTTGTGAAAAACAATGACCTTCCGATCCTGGGGTAAACTAATAATTTATACTCTTTCAAATAATCTACATCAAAAATATAACCGTCGATTCCAACCAAAACATACCATGGTTTCAAATCCAGAAGTCTGGGTTTATAACCAAAGCGGTAAAAGATCTCCAAAGCGGTCGTTCCAAAACCATGTGTGTCGAATGACTGGGATAAACCGACCTGGATCTCATTACCGATTTTAAGTTTCAGGCATATTGACTCGGGGAATCCGAATCCCAGATCTGTTTCAAACAGGGTCTTGTAAGGTCCCCGGATTTGTGAATATGCAGGGATATTTAAAATCAGCAAGCCGGATATTAATAATATGAATATCCTGATTCTCTGTGCTGATGTACATGCAGGGATGAGATGCCGGATCGGTCTGAAATTACATTTCAGGTTCATGACATCTCCTTTTGCTGACAGAAATCCGGCCATCCTGGTCATTTCACTGAAAACGGGAAAAATCTGTATTTGTTTGATGTAGAGTCTGATTAAAAGCATAAATTCCAGAACCGGGTGGTAATAAGTTGATTATCAGCATTTATGTTTAATTCGATAATCCTTAGCATGTGTGTTTATATTTAATTTTAGTATTTTTGCACACTTGTATTTGTTCGGATACATAAAATTAGGTTCCTCCGTAAATTTTACTCCAAAAATATAAAAATGGTTAAGAAAAGAAGCATTGAGGAGATAAATCAAAAGATCCGCAGCGGTAAAGCGGTTGTTCTGACTGCCGGACAGGTTTCAATGATGGGAGAGAAGATGACCCCTTCCGAAGTGTTTGACAGGGTAGATGTAGTGACCACTGCCACGTTCGGGCCAATGTGCTCGTCGGGAGTATTTATAAATTTTGGTCATACGACACCGCCTATGCGGATGGAGAGGCTCACACTGAACAATGTCCCGGCTTATGGCGGAGTTGCAGCTGTCGATGCATACCTGGGCGCTACCGAAACCGCAATGCCTCATGATGAGTACGGAGGAGCTCATGTGATAGAAGAGCTGATTGCAGGTAAGGATGTGCTGCTTCAGGCATCAGCGAAGGGTACCGACTGTTATCCGCGGACGGAAGTTAAAACGCTGATCAATAAAAACTCAATAAATGAGTTCATAATGTTCAATCCGCGTAATGCCTACCAGAATTACAATGTTGCCGTTAACAGCACTTCGAAGATAAAATATACATATATGGGTACATTGCTGCCTGCCTTTGGGAATGCCAATTTCTCAACCTCAGGTGAACTAAGCCCTCTTCTTAACGATCCGGACCTTCGCACAATAGGCATAGGAACGAGGATCTTTATCGGTGGCACAATTGGTTATGTGGCATGGTATGGCACCCAGTTCAACACAGGGAAACCGCTTAACGAGCATGGTATTCCTGTTGGCAATTCTGCAACACTTGCTGTGATCGGAGATGCTAAACAGATGAGCACGAACTTTATCAGGGCGGCATACTTCGAAAAATACGGAGTGTCGATGTTCGTGGGAATAGGTATACCGGTACCTGTACTGGATGAAGATCTGGCGAAAAAGGTCTCCGTCACGAACAGACAGATTGAAACCAATATTGTGGATTACGGATCAGGAAATTTTGAGGTCCTTGGACGCATCAATTACGACTCACTCTTTTCAGGTGAGATCTCACTTAACGGGAAGAAAATCCGGACAGCGCCTCTTTCAAGTGTTAAAGTGGCTCGCGAAATTGCCGAACTCCTTAAAAAGGATATTACTGCCGGACGGTTTTATCTCACCGAACCTGTTGAATTGTTCCCGAAAACAACGGGGTTGAATAAACTTGAAGTAAGGCTCTGATTTTAAACCTTTAACAAAGAAACAATGACAAGCAAAAGATTCGTTCTGACATTCTCTCCGGAAGCTACGGGTGAACCTATAACATACAATTTGATAAAGAAATACGACATAAAGGTCAATATTGTAAAAGCTGACGTTTCTCCCGGGAAAATAGGGCACCTTGTAATGGAAATGACAGCTCCTGCCAAAGTTCTTAAAGAGGGAATGGAATATATCAGACAGCAGAATGTTGAGTGCGACCCTATTGAAAAGAAAATAACCTGCCGCGATGAACTCTGCATTCATTGCGGCGCCTGTTCGGCTGTTTGCTTTGCCGGCGCACTTACAATGGAACGAAAGTCTGCCCTGCTTTCATTCAAACCGGAAAAATGCGTTGTGTGCGAACTCTGCCTGAAAGCATGTCCACTTAAGCTGTTTTCAATCGATCTTGGCTAAGAGCGTAACATATCAGCCGCGATTCTACAGGGAATCTATGGGCAATGAGCGATGGCAGAGCTTCACGAGTGCCTTCCGCGAAACCGACCTGTGGGTGGCTGTTGATTCCCGAAGATTTAATAAGGAAACGGAACCATTTACTCTGGATCGCATAATACATTACAGGAATATCCTGGAGATGTATATTGAGCAAAATCCGGAGTTCAGGGATTCTTTAGTTCCGGTGATGAACCCCGGCAGCGCTCACCCTCTTATCAGATCGATGATTGATGCAGCACAGGCTGCAGGCACGGGCCCAATGAGCGCAGTTGCCGGTACTATAGCTGAATTTATCTGCACCGATCTGCTTGCAAAATTCAGATTTGAGGAGGTAATAATAGAGAACGGAGGAGATATCTTTATGAAACTCGCCTCCCCGGCAACAATTTCGGTCTATGCCGGAACATCGCCTCTGTCAGAAAAAATAAACCTTGTAATAAAGCCTGGGGAGACACCTCTTTCAATATGCTGCTCATCGGGTACTATAGGTCATTCACTCAGCTTTGGAGTTGCAGATGCCTGCATGATCGTCTGCCATTCGGGTGCACTGGCCGATGCTTACGCAACCGCCTTCTGCAATGAGGTGAAGAGCAAAGAGATGGTTCAGAAGGTAACAGAAATGGCATTACAAAAAGAAGGTATTCTTTCTGTTGTCATTATCATGGATGATAAAGTGGCTATTGGCGGGCAGATTGAAATCAAAATTTAAACTATCAGATTATAGTTTCTGAAACAAAATGAAGATTATCTGGAAATACTTTAAACCGCAACAATGGCTGATATTAGTTTCTCTGTCACTGGCAGGTATCAGCCAGTTGCTGAGCCTTGTTGATCCGCTGATCTTTGGGAAGATTATTGATGATTATGCCATTAAACCCGGAAGTCGCACTGAAAATGAATTAATTACCGGGGTAATGATGTGGCTTGGACTGGCTATTGCCATAGCATTGCTTGCCCGGGTTGCCAGATCATTCCAGGATTATTTTACACGTCTGGCAGTTCAGAAATTCGGGATGCAGATTTTCAATGACGGCCTTAAACAGACACTCCGTCTCTCATTTCAGGAGTTTGAAGAACAGCGGAGCGGGGAAACATTGTCAGTACTTCAAAAAGTGAGGGCCGACACCCAGCAATTCATGAATTCTTTCATTAACATCTTATTCTCATCGATTGTCGGAATCGGATTCCTTATCTGGTATTCCGTTACAAAAAACTGGATGCTTATCCCTGTATTTGTTATCGGAATTTTATTCCTGGGATCGCTTACCGGTCTTCTTAGCAAAAAGATTAAAACCACTCAGCGATCCATTAACCGGGAAACAAATAAGATGGCAGGAGTTATTACCGAATCATTAAGGAACATTGAACTGGTTAAAAGCCTGGGTCTTACATATCCTGAAATAAAGCGTCTTAGAGAGCAGACTTTAAAAATATTTAGCCTGGAGATGGTGAAAGTCAGAAAAGTGAGGACACTTTCCTTTCTGCAGGGTACGTTGCTCAGCATTCTGAAACAATCTATCCTGTTCATTCTTCTCTGGCTCATTTTCAGGAAAGTCCTTACAACAGGTGAACTTATTGCGATGCAGTTCATATCCACCTCTATATTCGGTCCCCTGCAGGACCTGGGGAATATCATTCTGAGTTACCGTGAGGTGGAAGCTTCCCTCACCAGCTTTGACCATCTGATGCAAAGGCCGATTGAAAGGCGGCCTGAGAGTCCTGTTGAAATTGGCGATTTACGGGATATCTCCTTCAGAAATGTTGTGTTTCGTCATAAAACGGCGAAATCCAATGCCATTGATGAAATCTCATTCCGTGTTCAGACAGGGGATACCATAGCATTTGTCGGACCTTCAGGTTCAGGTAAATCAACACTGGTGAAATTACTTGTCGGACTCTACAAACCGGTAAGCGGTGAGATTTTTTTTAACGGAAACTCTTCAACTGTAATAAGATATAATGAATTGCGCAGACAACTCGGCTTTGTGACGCAGGAGACTCAGTTATTTGCCGGTTCTATAAAGGAAAACCTTCTGTTCGTAAAAGCCGATGCTACGGATGATGAGATTTTAAAAGCTCTGTACGAAGCTTCATGTGAACAGTTACTTAAGAACACCCACGAAGGAATAAATACGGTTCTTGGGGAAGGAGGGATGAAACTGTCAGGTGGTGAAAAACAGCGTATTTCTATTGCACGAGCGCTGTTGCGTAATCCACGGTTATTAATCTTTGATGAAGCGACCTCATCTCTCGATTCCCTGACAGAGGAAGATATTACAAATACCATCCGGACCATTTCCGCAAACAAGGAACAGATTACAATTTTGATAGCGCACCGGTTATCAACAATTATGCATGCCGATGTGATTTATGTGCTCGAAAAAGGAAAAATTGTTGAAACCGGTTCCCACGAAACACTTCTCACGCAGAAGGGCCTCTATTACGCCATGTGGCGCCAGCAGGTAGGTGAAAGGAGGGAGGTGCACAGCCGGAGTGATTTATTTGATTTTGGCAGTCAGAAATTCTAATTTTACGAAGAAACGGGATTACGTGGAATACATGTCACATGTTTTTCAAAATTTATAAAGGAGGATATTTATGGCAAAGTACCGTGTTGTCTCCATTGACGGAGGAGGGGTGCGTGGTCTGGTCACGACCATACTTCTACAGAGGATAACAGCAACCAGAGGACTTGAGAACTTTCTTGAATCAATCGATTTTGTTGCCGGCACATCAACAGGCGGCCTTCTGGCGCTTGGTATTGCGCATGGGGTAGATCTGGCAGAGATCCGCGATCTGTACATCAATAAAGGTCCGGTGATCTTTGATGATTCCTGGCTTGATGACCTTCGTGATCTGGGCAAACTAAGGGGTGCTGATTATAGCATTAATCCCTTGCGCACAGTACTGAAGAAGCTCTTTGGCAACACCACGCTCGGTGATCTGAAAAAAAAGGTCCTTATCACAGCTTTCGATCTTGATAACGAGGATCCCAGGCCCGGCAGGAGAACATGGAAACCAAAGCTCTTCCACAACTTTCCCGGACCTAATACTGACAAAGCATTCCCTGCTGTCAATGTTGGTCTTTATACAAGCGCTGCTCCAACTTACTTCCCCTCTGTCGACGGGTATATTGACGGCGGAGTATATGCAACAAATCCTTCTGTATGTGCACTGGCCCAGACACAGGATAAACGATATAAACCTGTGCCGGATATTAATGGAATTAATCTGCTGTCTCTTGGAACCGGTACCAGCCTGCAATACATCACCGGGAATTCGCATGACTGGGGTTCCTTTCAGTGGATAAAACCAATAATAAACCTGATGTTCGACGGAACCGCAGGGATTGCCGACTACCAGTGTTACCAATTTCTGGGCAAAAGGTACCATCGGCTGGCGCCCGTCTTCCCTGCTGGTGATACCGTACCAATGGACGACATCAAAAAGATTCCTTTTATGGTCGAGTTCGCAGAGACCATCGAAATCGATGAAACTGTCAGATGGCTGAAGAATACCTGGAATAAACCCTGAAAGCTGACTTGTTTTAATAACAATTAAACTTCATTGATTCCGATAATTAATTATTTTTATACCGGACATCATAATCTGAAATTCATGACAGAACAACCCGGAACAATCGGCCATTTCCGTTACAGGATCCTTGCCCTGGTTTTTATTGCTACAACAATAAATTATTTTGACCGTAGTATTGTGGGTGTTATGGCACCAACACTACAGAAGCTTTTTGACTGGTCGAACAAGGATTACGCAGCTATAATGGTCTCATTTAAAATAGCTTATGGAGCAGGGTTGCTGTTTATGGGTGGTTTGATTGACAAACTCGGTACCAAAATAGGTTATACTATTTCAATTGCGGTCTGGAGTTTGTTTGGAATGCTTCATGCTGCCATTAAACCGGCCTTCAGCCTGATAGGATTCATTGTTGCCCGTTTCGGACTGGGTCTTGGCGAATCCGGTAATTTTCCTGCTGCGATCAAAACTGTTGCTGAGTGGTTCCCGAAAAAAGACAGGGCATTTGCCACGGGTATTTTTGATGCCTCAACAAGTGTTGGAGCAATACTGGCCCCTTTCATAGTAGGGGCAATTGTTACTGTCGAAGGTGAGCACTGGCAGATACCATTCCTGTTTACAGGTGTGCTAAGTGCAATCTGGGTTTTTCTGTGGTGGAGAACTTATAAAAAGCCTGAATTGCATCCCCGGTTATCCAAAAAGGAACTGGCATATATCAACAGCGATTCGGAACCGGAAACAACTGAAAGGATCCCCTGGCTGAAACTTCTGCCACGAAGAGAAACCTGGGCTTTCGCCATCACAACAATAACTGATGGCGTCTGGTGGTTCTATCTGTTCTGGGGCGCTAAATTCCTTTTTGAGCAGTTCGGTGTCGATATCAACAATATAGGATTGCCATTCCTGGTTATTTTTATAATGGCTGATGCGGGAAGCCTGCTTGGCGGATTAGCATCCGGTGCCCTGATAAGAAGAGGATGGACCATAAACAAGTCGCGAAAAATAACCCTTCTGGTTAACGCCCTGCTTATTTTACCCGTTGCACTTGTACCGTTAATGGCCAGCAAATGGGTCGCTGTAGTTTTGATCGGATTGGGTGCGATGGGGCATCAGTCGTGGTCGATCAACAGCTATACCCTGGTGCCTGACGTTTTTCCAAAAAAAGCAACTGCTTCTGTTATCGGGATCGGAAAAATGATCGGAGTCGTGGTATCGATAATTGCTGATCTTGCACTTGGTGCAGTATTGGATACCGCTGATAATTCGGGATATCTGTGGGCATTTATTATTGCAGGATTCTCCTATATACTTATTCTTGGATTTGTACATCTTCTCATGCCGAAAATGACGCCGCTCGATGACAACCTTAACTATGTCAGAAAGTAATATGGAATAATATAACAAAAAGCTTGACTTATCTCTTTCACTTTCATAACTTTACCAGGAAGTACATAAAATGGAGCCATAAATCGAAGAAATTTATATGAATCTAAAAATAGCATTTTTAATAGCGCTGTTTTTATATTTCCATCCTGTTAACACAGGATCAGGGATTCAACAAATTAAATCAGATGAAGACAAACCAAATCTGACAGATACAGGCAGAAAAATTGAAAATACCATCAGTTTATATACCACCGGATCAGGTTACGAGAACTTAAAAACTGCTACCGGAATAAGGACCTCTCTAAAGGCTGCAATTTTGATAATTAATGGAGATACACTGGAACCTGAGGGAATAGAAACCAGGGGTCATACCACTCTTTATCTCCGAAGAAAAAGCTTTAGTTTCAAGCTGAAATCCCAGGCTTTGTTCTGCCATGGCGAAAGGACGGAATCATTAAAAAAGTTCTTTGCCCTGAGTCTTACAATGGACAGAAATTATTGCAATAACCGTCTGGCATTCGAAATGATGGAGGCTTCACAGCTTTTTGATCTGTTTTATTCTTTTTGTGAATTGAGGATAAACGATCAGAGTGAAGGGATATATATGATCATTGAACGACCTGAGGACTGGGCAATGAAAAAGAAAGATTCTCCTTTGTTTATCCGAAGGGGTTATGATCACGCCATTGATAAAATAGAGGCAGACAAAAAAACCGGGAAGGACGAAATTAAAAAATACCGCAATTCTTTCAGGCAAATTTACAGCTCATTAAACAGATATAAAGGTGAAGAGCTTTATAAAGTGCTTTCAGGTTATCTTGATATGGAAACCTATATGAGATGGCTTGCCTTCAATTTCTTAGTCCGGAATAGTGACTATACTGATGAAGTATATTTCTATATTGACAGGGGTGTAAATAAATTCAGGATCATTCCCTGGGATTATGATGATTTATTTGCGCCGGCCCCGCATGAAGGAAATATTGAAAACAAAAAAGTTCTTGGGGGTAAACTTATCTTTTCGGCTGAAGACATGCTGGATAAAAAGATAGCCTCAGATGCTTTTCTGTATAATTTATATCTCATTCAGTTCAGGGAAGTGCTGACTCAGCTCTCCCCCGGGGTTTTAATAAAGGTTTTTGAGAACACATATGCTGAATTATATCCCTATTATGCTGAAAATGAAATTATCAGCATGTCGGAATTTGATGTTCACAGGCATACGGACCTGATCGGACTGAAAAACGGGATGCTTTTATTGTACGAAGATATAACAGGAAGGAGAGACCTTTATCTGAATTTGCCGGAAAGTAAACCCTTAGAATAAAAGAAAAATCCCCCGGTCGTCATCCGGGGGATTTTGCATCTTCTTACCGTGCCACAGAAACACGTCAAAAAAGATGCTGTTAGTCAATTCGTCAAATAGGTAATAATAGAACACGCAAGAAGATTTATTGTTCAGGAGTGGAACAATTATTTTACTGACTTATTCAAACTACATAATAACCAATTACCGGTTTTAATTCTTTAAACATATTGAACATTTCTTCTGATGATTTGTATTATCTCATGCTAACTAATTAAAATCATCATTATGAAAAGAAAGTCAATGAATTTAGTGAAGATGTTATCATTAATGGCTGTGCTGGCTTTTATTGCTCCATTAATGATGCAGGCACGTGGTGATAAAGTTAACTTCTCAGGTACCTGGACGCTTAATAAAATGGAAAGCAGCCCGGCAGCCTTAAGCAGCAGCAGTGAAATGATTGTGAAACATGAGGGGAACAGCTTTATTACAACCACAACCGACAAAGATGGCATGGCTGTGGTGACAAAGTACACTCTCGACGGGAAAGAGAGCGTAAACAAATTCGGCTCGATCAAAAGCAAATCAACTGCAAAACTCTCAAGTGACGGAAAGGCGCTGACAATCCTCTCCGTTACATATGAAAATGATGAGGAAAAAACAGACCAGGATGTGTGGACTCTGATCGATTCGCACACTCTTTCAGTTGTATGCACAATTATGGGTTCGAGTGGTGACGAAGAAACCAGATTTGTTTATACTAAAAAGTAATTCTGAAATCAGAGATTATCTGTTAAAAGGCTCCGAAAGGAGCTTTTTTTATGTTCGTCCCCCTCTCTGCTTCTGGATCACACGTACTCACCCCCTTGCGTCCCCCTCTC
>CAZKMH010000014.1:0-20996 GCA_964553395.1 uncultured Rikenellaceae bacterium
TTCAAAATTTATTGAAGTCTCTGAACTTGAGAATATCAGCTTTGAGGAACTTGAGAATGATTTTTTCATAAGAAATAACTTTCTTTACATGCCACAGATGGATGTAAAATCCTCAGCTGCAGATCTTTCTGTAAATGGAAGGCACGGTTTTGACAATGAATATGAATACCATGTTAAAGTTCTTCTGTCGCAGATCCTCAGTAAAAAAATCAGAAATCCGAAACCCAACACAACAGAGTTCGGAGCAGTAAAAGATGACGGCCTGGGTCGTACCTCACTCCTGCTAAAGGTTGAGAACATAGGGAAGAATGTCAGGGTCGGATATGACCTGAAGGCTGCAGGAAATCAGATTAAAACCGAGATAAAGGCAGAGAGGCAAACTCTTAAAACAATACTTAATGAAGAGTACGGATGGTTCAGGGGTGACTCTGCAGTCAGTGAGAAGCCGGCTGGAGGCTCACCACGGTTCAGAATATCCTGGGATGAGGCCGATACTTCAAAAGTAAAGAAGGAAGCCCCTGCTCCTGAAAAAGAAGAAAACCTGATAAAAAATCTGTTGAAGAAAAAATAATCCGATTGAACACTTATCGCAATAAGACTTTGTGGATGCTATTCCTTTTCCTGTTTGCAATATTTACAGGGCTGGGATCCCTTGTTTATACCCGTTACCTTGTGAAGATTCTGAAGGAGGAGGAAAGGAAAAAGGTTGAACTGTGGGCAGAGGCAACAAGGCTCATATCCCTGCCGGAGTCCGGCCAGGAGGATATTGAATTCCTTTATTCAATTATCGAAAACAACAATACCATCCCTGTAATACTGACAGATGAAGCTGACAGCATAATCAGTTCGGGGAATTTTGATCCGGTACATATGCGCGATCCGGTCTTTATGAATTCACAACTCGGGAAAATTAAGAAAAACCGCGCTCCCATAGTTATAGATCTCGGGGATGGTTATAAAAATCAGATCTACTATAAAGACAGCATAATATTAACCCAACTTAATTATTACCCGTACGTTCAGATGGGAATAATTGTGCTCTTTATCCTTGTTGCATACCTGGCTTTCAGGTCATCCAGGAAAGCAGAAAATAATCAGGTTTGGGTAAGCATGTCTAAAGAGACGGCACACCAGCTGGGAACCCCGACATCGTCACTTGCCGGCTGGGTCGAAATATTGAATCACAAATACCCGGAGATACCACTGACCAGGGAGATTGCCCTTGATGTTGAACGTCTTGAAAAAATTACCGAAAGATTTTCAAGGATCGGAGCCAGACCGGTAATGACTGATGAAAATATTGCAGTAATTATTTTACGGACAATTGAATACCTTAAATCAAGGACTTCATCCAAGGTAAGTTTCATTTTCGACTTCGACACGACTAAAGCTATAATCTTCCCATTAAACCCCCCGCTATTTGAATGGGTTGTTGAGAATCTCTCAAAAAATGCGATTGATGCAATGGAAGGGAATGGCAAAATAACATATCGCATTTCTGAGAATGAAAAATGCCTCATGGTCGATATTACAGATACAGGAAAAGGGATCCCCAAGCGTGCCTTCAAAAAAATCTTCAGCCCGGGTTATACAACCAAGCAGCGTGGATGGGGATTAGGCCTTTCTCTGACAAAAAGGATAATAGAAGAGTTCCATAAGGGACGAATCTATGTGAAACATTCAGAGATTGGTAAGGGATCTTCCATTAGAATAGTATTGAATAAGTAAAGTCAGCCGGATACCGGCATTACACTTTAGTTCACAAAATGAACAGAAAAGATATTGAAATCACAGCACCTGCGGGATCGTATGAATCGCTGATGGCGGCAATTCAGGGCGGTGCTGATTCTGTTTATTTTGGCGCCGGTCAGCTGAATATGAGAGCTGCATCCGCAAATAATTTCACCCTCAGCGACCTCCGTAAAATTGCAGGGATATGCAAGGAGAACGGACTTAAAAGCTACCTCACACTGAACGTCGTGATATACGATAACGAGAGGGAACAGATGCAACAAATCGTTGATACTGCAGTCGAGAGCGGAATTTCAGCAATAATTGCATCAGATATCGCTGCTATTGATTATGCTTTCAGATCAGGGATTGAAGTTCATCTCTCAACGCAACTTAATATTTCCAACACAGAAGCACTGAAGTTCTATTCCAGATATGCCGATGTTGTGGTGCTGGCACGGGAGCTGAACCTTGATCAGGTCAAACAGATCCATTCGGCAATACCTGAACAGAATATTAGAGGCCCGAAAGGGGAACTTGTTAAGATTGAGATGTTTGCTCATGGTGCTCTATGCATGGCCATTTCCGGTAAATGTTATATGAGTTTGCACGAGAATAATAAATCAGCCAACCGTGGAGTCTGTTACCAGACCTGCCGCAAATCGTATATTGTCACTGAAAAGGAGTCGGGCTACCAGCTGGAAATCGATAATGAATATATTATGTCTCCCAAAGATCTCTGCACTATCGGATTCATTGATAAGATGCTTGATGCAGGGGTAAGGGTCTTTAAAATTGAAGGGCGTGCGAGGTCTGCCGAGTATGTTAAGGTGGTATCATCGTGCTACAACGAGGCAGTGAATGCAGTTATCGACGGATCATATTCCGGCGAACGTATTGCAGACTGGCAAAACAGGCTTTCCTCAGTGTTTAACAGAGGCTTCTGGGACGGATACTACCTGGGACAAACACCCGGGGAGTGGAATACACGGTATGGTTCGGCAGCAGCAAAAAGAAAGGTTTACCTGGGGAAGATCACAAACTATTTTACAAAACTGAATGTCGCTGAAGTAAAGCTTGAGAATGGTGATCTGAACAAGGGTGATACCCTGCTTATTATAGGTCCCACAACCGGAGTCATTGAATATAATGTAGTAGAGATCAGGGTTGATCTGAAAGAAACCGAAAAGGCGCTCAAAGGTGAGCTCTGCTCCATTAAAGTCGCAGATCACCTCAGGCGATCCGACAAAGTATATAAATGGATCGATGATGAACCACTCATTAAGCAGTGAAACAAGCTGATCACAAGATTATCTTCTCTGCTGCTTCAAGTACTTTCCTTGCATTGGTTTCGATATTGTCGGTATCGGTTTCAACATACACTATATTTTCCGGATGTTTATTTTTTATTCCGAACATATAGGTTTTATCGTAGTATCGTAATGTGATCTCAATTGCCCTTCCAAAATTCCCGCTGTCAACAGCACTGACCGCTTCTTTTGCATTATCCCCGCCAAGGCGTTTGCTTAATTTCATTATCGACTGCTTTATCATATCGGGTGGGTAGGCAGAGTATTCTTCAATCAGCCTGGGCATTCTGGTGTCAATATCCATGAGCAGTACTATTGCCGGTGAATTATAAAGATTATTATAAAATTGGTCCGGCATAAATACTGTTCCGATATTATGGCTTTCATCTTCCAGCCAAACCGGCAGTTCCCCGTTTAAATACCTCCATTCATTAAAAAGGAGATTGGCAAAATGCTCCGATGAAGGCTGGGGCTGCTGACCAAGAGCTCCGAAGGCAGAACCTTTATGATTTGCCAGTCCTTCAAGGTCAATAACCTGATGGTTTAGCTCTTTTAAATACCTCAGGATATGCGTCTTACTGCTTCCCGTCATTCCGCTGAGAACAATTGTTTTACGTTTCTCGGAGAGTTTTGTGAGAATATGACTCCGGTATGATTTATACCCTCCCGCCAGAACTTCCACAGGTATATCCCCAAGTGAAAAGAGCCACGCCATGGCTTCCGATCTCATTCCTCCTCTCCAGCAATAGAGCAGAAGCATCCCCTCCCCGGCAATCCCTGCAGCCTCTTTTAACTTCAGATGCATTGACGGACCGGTCAGTTCAATCCCTTTAAGGATAGCCAGGCTCCTCCCCTCTTTTTTATATTTTGTCCCGACAATTTCTCTCTCTTTATCATCGAACAATGGAATATTTACAACGCCCGGAATATGTCCTTTCTTATATTCCGACGGGGATCTGACATCGACTACAGGGTATTTTTCTGAGAGTTCCAGAAAGTTATTTACATCAATTTTATTCAGAGACGAAAATGGCATATTATCACCTGGAATAAACCGGAGGCAACCTGAGTCCGGCCTTAAGTTAATCTCTCCTGAAATATTTTGCAAATAACGTTTTCAGGTCTTCAATCCTTACGGGTTTCGGAATAAATTCCCTGATCCCTGAAAGTTCTGCTTTCCTTCTGGCGTCAGACATATTGTCTGCAGTCACGGCTACAATGAGTGCATCGGGGGTTTCTGCAAGTATTTTTCTTGCCGATTCATATCCATCTATCTCCGGAAGGATCAGGTCCATAAAAATGATATCGTACCAGTTGTTTTTTGCTTTCAGATACCCGGCATAACCATCTTCTGCGACATCGTAAGAGTATCCCATTATTTTCAGCATTGAGCAGATTACTTTCTGGTTTATTATGTTATCCTCAACCACCAGGGTTTTAATATCGCTTTTTATTTTGCCCATATCGCCTGGTGTGACCTGTGGTTGAATGAATGGGAAACTTTCCCGGATTGCGTTTATCAACTGCTCCGGATCGAGCGGTTTAATAAGGTATTTATCGATCCCCATTGTGATCGATTTCAGATAATTCCCCTTCTTGTCGTTGGAACTTATCATCATAACAATAATGCTGGCTGTCAATTTGTTCTCCTGGAGAGATTTTGCAACTTCAAATCCGTTAAAATCCTCATCATCAAGTATAATAACCATGTTATATTTATCATCCGGGGAAGTCAGGTTTGATTTTATCTGTCCCGGTGTCGACTTCTGGTAAGTAGTCATCGACATGTTGAGTCCAAGACGGTGGATCGAACCGAGGATCTCTTCATCGCGGGTTTGCTTGCCGGTGATAACCAGGGCTTTTATTTTGCCATAGGAATTTATATTTTTCAGGTCCAGGTTTTTAGGTACTCTTTCATTCGAGTAAACAGGGATAGTGAACCTGATCTTCATCCCGGACTCCCCGGAAAGACCGGAAGGAGACTTCACTTTCATTACACCCCCCATCAGTGTGACCAGCTGGCGTGCAATTACGAGCCCGAATACTGATTCGTCATCACTTGCGGTTATTTTAGATTCTATATTGATCTGGTCCCCGAATATTTTTTCAAGACTTTCACGGTCATAGACTTTCCCGGTGTCGAGCAGTTCAAATGCCAGAGTGAAAATTCCGTCCTTCAGACTTTGCAGACTGCATTTTAACCTGATTTCGCCTTCTGTGGTATTTTTTACGGAATTATTTAACAGGTTCGTCAGAACCTGCCTCAGTCTGAAAGGATCCGAAATAATACTGTCCGGAACCTCATTATCGGTAGTACAGGTAAATTTTATCTTTTTGTCGGAAATACTTGTTCTGGCTAAATTCGCGCAGTAGTTTATTTCATCGCGCAAATTAAAGGGGATCTCCTCGAGGACCAGTTTCCCGGTCTCAATTTTCGAAAAGTCGAGTATATCATTTATTATATTCAGCAGGGCTTCTGTTGATTTGCGCAGCAGTCCGACAATTTCTTTAACTTCATCCGGGAGCTTGTGGCCGGCAAGAATATCGGTCATACCAATGATACCGTTAAGAGGTGTCCGGATCTCGAAGCTCATTCTTGCAAGGAACTCAGATTTGGCCTGATTGGCTTTTGCCTCCTGCTTTCTTGCTGATTCAAGCAATGTTACGTCCATCAGGATCTCCATATTAGCTTCTTCCCCCTTAAAAACAACAGGAATGGCATTCCTGTAAAGAATTATTTCATCTGTTTCTTTTTTGAGTATTATGAACTGATCAGGTTTAAATACCCCTCCGAGATTCTTTGCAAAATATTCATTAACACTTGTGAGGGAGATCTCAGGAAATGTCTTACCCTTCATTTCCGCTTCTGACTGATATGAATATTGAGCTGCTGCAACATTATTAGCCTTTAATATCTCTCTCTTCCTGTTATGGATGATCACACCGACGGGCATCTCTTCAATAAGTTTGAAAAGCATTCTTTCGGACTCGCTCAGCCTTTTATTTTCCTCTTCTCTATTCTTAAGGTATCTCCGGAATACAGATATAATTACCTGAATAAAAAGAAGCGTGCCAAAAAGGATGAATAATGAGTTTTTTATTATATTTTTCCTGAAGGATCCGGTCGGCGCTGAAAAAACCAGCCCGAGATTTCGCTGAAGCAGCTGGGTTGAATAGTAGGATGATATTATTTCCTGTTCTTTTCCGTCAATGCCTGCATTATGGATCAGATTACCGACGGAGCTGCTCTCAAGAGTGGCAGTTATTCTGTCTGTCTGTTTGTATTTAACACTGCTCAGGGTGTTGTCAAATATTATCTGACCATCATCATTTAAAATCCATTGCCACTGGTAATCTTCAAGGTTAAAACCCGAGAATAAAGCATCGAAATATTTCCTGTAGTCAACAGTTACGACAATATTCCCGACGGTGTTATTGTCCCTGATAACAGGCAGAAAATATTCGAATTTCCTGTTTTCCTCAACAAGCTTTTCCATAATATAAATCTCTCCCTGCACATGGAGGATAAATGTCTGTTCCAGCCAGTCACCGGTGTTATCATCTAATTTCAGTGTGAATTCGTTTCTATTATTATCAAAATACTTTATCCCTGAAATAAAGTTCTGGTATCTTAAATAGAAAAACTTCATCTTCTCCCGTGCATTAAGCTGTTTATCCGGATTCGTGAAAAATGAACCGAGATCCTCCTTATAATTGATTTCATTAAGGTCGCTTATGAAATAGTTATTGGTGCTGTCAACATAGAGACCTACCAGCTGGACCTGCCTGTCGAGAAGTGTGACAATATAATTAATCTGTTTATTATAAAGGCTTCTAAAATAGATTAAATTGGTAATTATAATTAAAAGAAAAACCGAATAGATGATAATTAATAACTTCCTCATTTTGAATACTATTTGATGCCAGAAGAATATAAAGATAGATTTAAATTAATAAACAGAAACGACATTCTCACATAACGGTATTTACGGTCATCACCTTCAAGAATGTTTATATAACTCCGGTACCTTAAGGGATCCACCTCGCCTGTTTCCACAGCGTTCCTGACGGCACATCCCGGCTCATCGAGATGGAGGCAGTTATAGAACCTGCAATCCCTGGATATCCTGAATATCTCCGGAAAGAAATGGTAGATCTCGTTCCTTTCCATATCCACAACCCCGAATCCCCTGATGCCCGGAGTATCAATGAGGTATCCCCCGAAGGGCAAATTGTGCATTTCCGGAAAGGTAGTCACATGTTTCCCTTGTTTGTGATAATCCGAAACCGCCTCAGTTTTCAGGTTCAGGGACGGATTGAAGGTATTCAGAAGAGTGGTCTTTCCCACCCCTGAATTACCTGATATCAGGCTGATTTTCCCTTTCATTTTTTCGGCAAGCGAATCAAGCCCGGTACTATTTTTTACAGAGACTCTGAAGCATTCGTACCCGATTTTCCCGTAAACCGAAGCAAGGTGTTCCATTTTCAGGTTCTCATCGACACCATAGAGGTCTGTTTTATTTATAATCAGGCTTGCAGGAACACGATACGCTTCTGCTGTTATAAGAAACCGGTCAATAAATTCGACAGGCGTTTCAGGGAGTATAATTGTTATCATCAGAAAAAGATGATCAATGTTTGCAGCAATGATCTGTGACTCTTTTGACAGATTTGATGACTTCCTGAGGATGTAGTTCCTGCGATCCAGCAATTCGGTTATTATCCCGGTGTTCTCGCTTTTTTCAAATTCAAAAATGACATTGTCACCTACCGCTACAGGATTTGTGGTTCTGAGTTCCCTGACCCTGAATTTGCCTTTTATAGTACATTCAATAATATTTCCTTCACCATTCAGGACCCTGTAGTGACTGCCGGTGGATTTTATGACGAGACCGTGTTCCAAATGAAAAATATCTAACTGTCGGATGCCATCAGCAGGAATGGCTTCATCTCAAAGCTGTGGTAATAGGGTCTCAGTCTTTCAATATTGTAATAATCCGATACTTTAACCACTTTCTTTGATGAAGTAACCACGTCAATTGGTACATTATCATAACGGCCGTTCTTCAGCACCACTATTCTTCCGTGAACACCCTTGAGTATCAGGTCAAGGGCCAGGTTGCCGTAGGCCATCGGAACAATTGAATCAAGGAAATCGGGATCTCCTCCGCGTACCATATATCCAAGCTTCTGGTTGATCACATTGATCGTTTTGCCATTATTGAATTTCGGTGTAAGCTGTTTCAGCTCGACTGATACCATGTCGCCTATACCTCCAAGCTTGGCATGCCCGTAAGCATCTTTCTCACTGTCAGTAAAAACCATTTCTCCACCCTTGAACATTGCACCCTCAGAAATGAGAACTACTGAATATTTACTTGGATTTGCATTCCTGTCCTCAACCAGTAGTTTTGTAAGAAGCTCTATATCAAATTTATATTCAGGAATAACGCATCTGTTGGCTGAGCCTGCCATTGTCGGCAGCATAGCAGTGAATCCGGCATAACGTCCGAATACTTCCAGCACGAGAAGTCTTTCATGCGAACCGGCAGAGGTCCTGAGGCTGTTTGTCATCTGAATGGTCCGTGTGACACAGGTACTGAATCCTATACAATAATCTGTTCCCGGAACGTCGTTGTCCATTGTTTTCGGGATGGCAACAATATTAACTCCTTTCTTGTAAAGGTGGACACCATAGCTCAGGGTATCGTCACCTCCGATTGGAATAAGATAATCGACATTAAGCCATTCAAGGTTTTTCATCACCTCGGGTGTCAGGTCATTCATTTCCTGGTTATAGGCGTCTTTCAGGTGATCGGGCACACTCGCTTTTGACATGTGACTTGGTCTTGTTCTGGAGGTATGAAGAAAGGTTCCTCCCGTTCGTCCTGCTTTATTGACAATATCATCTGTGAGAATCTGGTAACAGTTGCTGTTGTCAGCTTTACTGTCCCTTATCAGTTCAGTAATACCTGCCCACCCCCTGCGTAATCCGATCACTTTGTAGCCTTCACGGTTTGCCCGTATAGTCACTGCCCTTATTGCCGGATTAAGTCCGGGGACATCACCGCCTCCTGTAAGAATAGCTATAATTCCTTTTGATTTTAGAGTTACCATTTTCTTTTGCTTTTTATTTGTTACCATTTCTCTTTTTAATTAAGACCCCAAAAATATGATTTTTTGCATTTATTTCAAGTGACCCGGAAAATCCTTCATATTAATTATTTACCACCGATCTGCATTTCGGCGATCCGAAATGTGGGAGATGCAAAAGATCTGTTCATATCCAGATCCGTTCCCATCATATCGAGTGCTGCCAGTATATCAAATCCACTGCCTGCAATGGTCACCCCCCTGACCGGATGAACAATTTCACCGTTCCCGATCCAGAGTCCGCTGGCGCCTCCGCTGAAATTCCCGCTTACCGGATCAATTCCATATCCGGTAACCTCAAGGACAAGCAAACCTTTTGCTGTACCTGCAATTATCTCATTCCGTGTATGGTTCCCCGTTGCCAGATAAAGCTTATGGGTACCTATCCCCGGCAGGGAGTCGAAACCTCTCCTGGAGGCATTTCCGGTACTTTTAACACCTGCACGCCTGCCGGCGTTTGTATTGTAAATGAAGCTTTTCAGGACACCTTTTTCAACAAGGGTGTTCCTGATGGTGGGAACTCCTTCGCCGTCAAAAGGTAAGCTACCAAGGCTCTTCTGCATTGTACCGTCATCAATGATAGTAAGCAAAGGTGATGCAAACTGCTTATTCATTTGATCCTTCAGGAAGCTGGCACCCTGAAGTACGCGTTCACCGTTGACTGCGGCGATTATACCCCCCAGCAATGACCTTGCTACATCCGGATCAAAGATAACTGCAGCTTTTTGGGTCTTTATCATCACCGGGTCGAGCAGCTCAATAGCCCTCTTTGAAGCAACAGCAGCAATCTCCTCAAGCGGAGGAAGGTCGGAGAAGAATACCCGTGAGCTGTTTTCTCCCCCTGTGTTTTTCTGATCGCCTTTCTCGGCCACAACATAAACTCCTGCCGAGCATCCGGATGATTTATAACTTTTAGCCAGTCCGTTCGAGTTGGCTATAAAAATTTCTGATTCACCCTCCCAATAACCGGCTCCGGAGCTCTTTGTGATCCTTGGGTCCTTCATGGCAAGCTTTTCAAGTTCGAGCGCCATCTTAATCTTCCTGTCCATTGGTTCAGCAGCAATACCCGGATCATAAAGATCCGCAACGGGGGTAACTCCCTTATCATCGGGAAGCACGTTATTCTCATCAGGTGTAGAGAGCCTGGCAAATGCTATGGCCTTTGATATAGTATCCTCAAGTGATTTGTTACTGAGATCATTACAATGACTGAATCCCATCTTCCCTTCCACAAATACCCTGAAGCCGACTCCCTGTGTGGAAGCTTCCTCTATCGTTTCAATTTCGGATTTAAGCACATTTATCGAAAGATTCCTGTTCGTCTCCAGGAAAACTTCAGCAGCATCAGCACCAAGGCTTATACACTTCCTGACAAGTTTTTCGGACAATTCCATGTTTTTCATAATCTCACCTGTTTAATTTTGTTTACGCCCTGCTTCCCCCCACAACAATCCCTCTAATTCTTATTGTCGGCTGACCTGCCGAAACTTCAGCAGCCTGGCCTTTTCCGCATATACCCGGACCGAATGCAAGGTCATTGCCCACTGCATCAATATTGGAAATGACATCCATACATGAACCGATTAGTGTTGCGCCTTTGATCGGGTTTGTCTTTTTTCCGTTTTCGATAAGATATGCTTCCCTGCAGGTAAAATTGAATACCCCCGTAACAGGATTGACGCTACCGCCGCTGAGGCTCTGAACATAAATTCCTTTTCGGGTGGATGCAAGAATATCCTCCGGATTATCCTTTCCGGCATCGATGAATGTATTGGTCATTCTTGGTATTGGTATATACCTGAAAGATTCACGCCGGCCGTTTCCGGTTCTTGCAATGGAGAGCTGTTTTGCACTGAGAACATCGGTCATGAAACCTTTCAGTACACCATTTTCAATCAGTACATTTCTCTGCGCCACCGTTCCCTCATCATCGTAATTGATTGTACCTCTGAAATTTGGAAGGGTTCCATCATCTACCATTGTGAAAACATCGCTTGCAACCTTTTGTCCCATTTTTCCCGTGAAAGTTCCGATCCCTTTAGCAATATTGTCGGCTTCAAGGGGATGACCCACTGCTTCATGAACAAGCACTCCACCCCAGCCGTTCTGCATAACAACATCCATTTTACCGGCAGGAGCATCCTCCGCAGCAAGCATGGCGATTGCTTCGCGTGCTGCATTTCTTGCCACAGTCTCGGGTGCCACCTCTTCGAACATTTCGAATCCGGAATGGCTGCTCAACCTTTCCCTTGCCATATGCCTGGTTTTGCCATCATCGCTCATAGCCTGAACTATAAAGAACAGCAGTGGCAACTCATCCTTCAGGTAAACTCCCTCACTGTTAGCAATCACCCTGCCTCTGATCTCATCATTGTAGTCTATAAGAGTCATTTTAATCCGCGGGTCATACTCTTTTGCAGCCTGGTCAGCTCTTTTTATGATTTCTATCCGCTTCTCATCGGCGATCTCGCCAAGAGGCATCCTGACAGTTACAAATGATGGCCGGGTTGTCGCGGACATACTGACCGGCGACACTGCCGTGCTGTTCTTTGCGACATATGAAGCCACTTCAGCAGCCCTTAAGAGTTTGGCCTCGGATATTTCGTCCGTATATGCATACCCGGTTTTATTTCCGGAAATAACCCTCACACCTGCGCCCTGACTTATCCCATATAAACCACTTTTGAATTTCGATTCTTCCATGACTATCTGCCTCGAAATGCGGTTCTCAAGATAGATATCGGCAAAATCACCGCCCTTTTCGAGAGCCCTGGCGATGACACGTGCAAGCATTTCCTTATCCACATCCAGGCCTGATGAACCACCTGTTCCGCCCTGGCATGATACCAACTGAGTTAATATGGCCGGGGTTGCGGCGATCAGCAACCCTCCCTTCATACTCAGTTCAAGGAACTTCCTGCGGGGAATGTCCCTGACACTATGTTTTTGAATTCTCATGATATATAGGTTTAGATTTTATCCTGAGGTTAATTCTTCCGGCAAGCCGTTGTAATGCCCGCAAAAATAGAAATTATTTGTTACTGCCATTATCTGATAATAAATTCTTTATCTTTCAGGATACCGCCCCGGGTTGATGATACTGTCGCTTTCCCTTTCAGCTCACTTCTGTTCAGGAGCCGTATATTAAACAGAGCCGTTGTCACGGATCCGCCTTCAGTGTATGGTACAGTTTTAATCACTGGTCTCCTCCGGGCGGATTGATCCGAAAATGAGTCCTGACGTCCGGAACCTCTCCCTGTCTGAGGTTTTTTATCTTCAAGAATTTTATAGCCTGTCTTACCGGAAGCAGATCCGGCGGTATCCAGGTCCAGAACAACCCTGTCTTCTGTCACAATCTTCACAAGGTGCGCCTGTTTGAGAGCCGTCGGGAGCTTACCGGTGTTCCTGAAGCTGATTTTCAGCTGGTAATCAGCCGAGTCAGCTTTATATGATTTTGTTTTCTTAACCTCGATGTTTTCCCATTCAAGCCCCGGAAGATGTTTTATCATTTCAAGGTTGAAAAGAGCCTGGTTTTTTATCCAGGGTTCAAGATGTCGTGAAGGAGGATTTTGTGAGAAAAATTTCGGATCAAATCCGCCAATTTCCACATCACCATATACCGGGTGTTTTGCAGGTTTCCATTCGGTAAATCCTTTACCTTCATTCTCCTTATCATCCCACATCAGCACTTCAACCTGGTCGATTTTGTCATCTCCGTTATAATCCTTGTTTTTGCCGTTGTTCCAGATTTCATCGCCGTACCATATGGAACCGAAATACCAGTACCCGAAATCGGGTCCATGGCCGAACAGGGGACTTCCCCCACCATAGTCATCATATACATCTCCAGCCCGGGAATAGCCGGTTAGTTTCTTTCCCATCTCATCAAAGTATTCGTACCATTTCAGGTCTTCAGGATACATTCTGTCTTCCGAGGAAGATGTTGAAGGCGGCCTGAGGTGCATGGGAACGCTTGTATCCATTGAATTCACTACATATACATTCGGGTGAGTAAGGAGGAAGGAGACCACCGCTCTTGTTTCCGTTTCACTCAACGGAAATTCTCCCGCTCCTCCCTGGGTAAATCCCCGGCCCGTGTCCTCTGCCTTCGGTCTCCAGTTTTCAGGATAATTCCTGTGGAGGTCGAGCCCTCCTATGCCATCCTCATTTATTATGCCGTCGTTGTCGTTATCGATCCCCTCAGATGATGACAGATAGATGCCTTTGCCTGCTTCAACTCTTTTCATGATCCTCCCTGTTGAATCCGCCGGATCGGGGATGAGATTTCCCTTTTTCTCATCTTTCCATCTCATTGTAAGGATAATTCCATCATTGTCAAGGTCTTCCGGGGCATCCTCGTCCAGAAGTCCATCACGGTCATTGTCCTCAGGGCGCACTGTGCTTCTGTTACTTTGAGCGGTATTCAGATACAGATTATGACCGTCCGGATTATTTACAGGCTTCAGGTAGATTGTTTTGGTGTCGAGTAGCCGGGTAACATCGGGATCCTTACCATAATTTTCAAGAAGGTATTTTGTCAGCCAGAGAACAGATTCGGAACCCGATACCTCGCCACTATGGCGGCCGCCCTCGAAAAATGCCGCAGGTTTGTCCGTATCTTTTCCTGTTAATTTGTTTGTAACCGTGATCTGAAGTATCGGACGTCCCTCATAACTTTCTCCCACTTCATAGAGCTCAACCAGATCCGTGAAGGTCTCAGCCCATTTTTCAAGCCAGTAATAGATCACATCCAGTGAATGGTATCTGTCGAATGTGAGCTCTCCTCCTGCTTCATACTGAACCTGGGCAAGCTGTACCTCCGGGAAGAAATTCACACCGTGCCGGCTTCCTGTGAGTTTATAATTTGCCTGTTTTTCCGTTGATCTGCCCTGGTTTGCTCCGGATTGCCCATAAAGGGATGCTGCTGTAATCAGGATACAGCCCGCAAGTATTAATGTCTTCATGAATGGAAATATTTAATTGTGTGCTAACCTCTTTTAGAAAGAATCTCAAGCTTGTTGATATCTGCCACTTCTATTGTTTTCCCGTAAACTCTTATTATCTCTTCTTTTTTAAATTCTGAAAGGGTTCTGATAACATTCGCAGTGCTCATTCCGATATAATCCGCAATCTCCTTACGGGAAACAGGCAGGTCAAAAACTCTTGAATTATAGATCTCCTTTGTAAAAATAAGCAAAACGAATGCAACTCTCCCTATCAGGTTTTTCTGCCTGATGTCAAGAGTCTGGCTTATTATCTTATCGTTGACTTCGGAAATCCTGGTTAACAATCCCAGAGTAAAGGCTCCGTTTTTCAGGAGAAGACTTTTAATAAATTCAAGGTCCACAACACAAACAACGGAATCTTCAAGTGCTGAAACGGAATAGCGGTACCGGTCACCGGTAAAGATGCTAATGTTACTGACAAATTCGAAAGGCCGTATAATTGTCACTATCTGCTCTTCCCCCGTTGCAATTTTCCGGTAGATCTTTACCAGGCCGTTTTTTAGATATTTGAATCCGTTAACTATTTCTCCTTCCTGATTTATTATCTCGCCCTTGCGGAATGTTTGTTCCACCTTGTTATCGCACAGTTCCTGAATAGTTTCTTCATCAAGATAAGAATAAGCAATAAACTTGAATTCACAGTTTTCGCATATGCAGTTATTTCTCTTTTCGTTCACTTTTGCCCAGTTTTGCACAAAAGTACATTTTTCCTGATCACTTTTAAATTCGCCGGTTTGTTTTATTACCATATTTGAATCTAATTTGAAAAATCAATAATCTTTGTAAAACAGGAATTTAGTTAAATGGTTTACCGGACTGATTATCACATACACACTACTTTCAGTGACGGAAAGGCTGCCCCGGAGGAATATATTGAAGCTGCAATTGCAGCCGGGATCTCCGAATTAGGCTACTCGGAGCATCTTTCATTATTCAGGGAGGATCAAAACTGGTGTATGAATCCCGACAATGTTGCAACATATATTGAGTATATTGATAACCTTAGAAGAAATACAAAGGATCTCATTGTCAAAACCGGACTTGAAGTAGACTTTATACCTGGAAAAGGGAAAGAAATCGGATCATTCCTCGACAAATATGATCTTGATTACAGGATAGGATCGGTCCATTATCTGGGGGAAAAAACCGTTGACCTTGGACCTGAGTTTTATGAAGGGAAAAGTTTTGATACCTTATTTGAATCATACTTCAATAACGTCACCGATGCGGTCTCATCCGGACTTTTCGATATCATCGGTCATCTTGATCTCATAAGGATCTTTGGATACAAACCTACAATAGATCCGGAACCATTATACAGGAAGCTTGCAAAAGTCATGAAGGAAAGTGATATTGTATTTGAGCTTAATACAAACGGCAGGAACAGGCCATTGGCCGACTTTTATCCTGACCGCAGATATCTCCACATTTTCAGTGAGGAACAAGTGCCTGTCTGCATTAATTCAGATGCCCATACTCCTGCCCGTGTCGGCCAGTATTTTGATGAAGCATATAAGTTGCTGAAAGAGACAGGTTTTACTGAAAAAGCTGTTTTTACAAAACGTAAAAGAAAAATGATAAGGCTTTAAACAACGGGCAGCTTCCCTGCAATTCAGAAAATTTTAAGTAATCCGTCTCATCCATCTCAGGTCAGTAAAACCGAGTCCACCGATTTTCTCAGAATATCTGCAGAGCCTGAAAGGGAAGCCCGTTCTGAATCAGACAGAGGACTGCTGACTATCTTATTAACTCCCTTGTCAGAAACGACAGATGGTACACTCAGGCATATATCCTTAATCCCGAATTCCCCGTCAAGCAGTGTTGAAACAGTAAGGATGCTGCTCTCTCCGCGAAGTATTGCACTTGAGATCCTTACAAGAGCAAGTCCGACTGCATAGTGTGTTGCACCTTTATAGTTGATAATGTGATAGGCAGAGTCGCGAACCCGCTGTTCAATCAAGCTTTGCTGTTTTTTCCAGTCAGAGCACTTACCGCAGAGAGCACAATGCTCATCTATCTTAATACCTGCAATATGGGTCATCGACCAGGCTGCAAATTCACTGTCGCCATGTTCCCCAAGGATATAGGCATGAACATTGTGAACATCAATACCACAGTAGCTGCTGATCAGATGCCTGAATCTCGCACTGTCGAGAACAGTACCCGAACCAATTATCCGTCCCCGCTCCCAGGCTGAACGTTTTAGTGCAATATATGTAAGAACGTCTACAGGATTGGTGACAATAAGCATTACTCCCCTGCAATTGCTTGCAGCCACCTCTTCGGAAATACTTCCGATGATCTCTGCATTCTTCCGTACAAGGTCAAGCCGTGTTTCTCCCGGTTTCTGGGCAACACCGGCGGTTATGACAATCAAATTAGCATCCCCGTAATCAGAGGTCGAACCTGAACGGATATTAACTGAAGGGAAAAATGGCTGACCATGGACCAGATCCAGAACCTGCCCCTGTTCAAGGTCTTTGTTTCTGTCTATAACTATTATTTCGTCAGCAAGGCCGCTTTGCGCCAGGGCATAGCTGTACGTGGCTCCGACTGAACCGGCTCCGATGACTACAACTCTCCTGTGCTGATACTGATTTTTGTTATTATCCATTTTAAAATACCTGTTTGACCGGAAATTATTTCCTGTATTTTTTGTCGTTCATAAGGGAAACAATTTGTTTACCATGATTGTTAATTTACCGATACTGTAAAATTAAGATTAACACTTAAATTTTAAGAACATGAAAAAGATGGATCCGGTTGTACATTTTGAAATGCCCGCAGAGGACAGGAAGCGTATGGCAGATTTCTATTCACAAGTGTTTGGGTGGCAGACACAGATGCTGGGAGAGGAGATGGGTAACTATGTTACAGTCTCTACCAGCGAAACTGACGAGAGTGGCCGGCCAAAAATGCCAGGCAGCATAAATGGGGGTTTCTACCTTAAGAGCGAAAATTTATCTAAACATCCCTCTGTTGTTATTTCGGTTGATAATATCAAAGAATCAATGAGGAAAGTGACTGAAGCGAAGGGCAAAGTCCTTGGCGAACCGGTAGAAATACCCGGTATCGGATTATATGTTTCATTCATTGATACAGAAGGGAATGCAGTAAGCATTCTCCAGCCATCCATGAAATGAACAGACCATAAATCATGACAGAGAATAAATACCTCACACTTTTACGGGGGATCAATGTCGGTGGCAATAATATTATCAAGATGACCGATCTGAAATCGTGTTTTGAAAACATGGGATTCACAGGTGTATCTACTTATATTCAGAGCGGTAATGTAATCTTTAAATCAGATGAAAAGGATAATACCAGACTTACAAATAAGATTGAGCTGGTACTCTCCGACAGGTTTAATTACTCATCCCGAATTGTATTGGTATCTCATAAGCAATTAAGAAAAGTGATTGAACAGGCTCCTGTTGGATTTGGTACAGAACCTGATAAATACAGGTACGATGCAGTCTTTCTGAAAGAGCCCCTCAGACCTGATGATGTACTTGGGAAAATCATTACCAGGGAGGGCGTTGACAGGGTATATCCCGGCCCGGAAGTGCTTTACTTTTCAAGGCTCATCAGCGGGGCATCCCAGAGTAAGCTCTATAAGATCATCTCAATGCCGTTCTATCAGAATATAACCATCCGCAACTGGAATACTACCACTAAGTTGCTTTTTTTGATGGAAGGATGAAAAAAGTCTAAAAATAATACAATAAATCATGATTATCGGGAATCAGGAATATGAATTCATTGATTTTCTTCGTTTACCCCGACCCCATGGGGAGCGAAGAAAATCAATTTACTCCCCTTGGGGCTGGGGTAAATAAATTGATTTTCAAGCTATTTTTGATCCTATATTCCTGATTCCCGATACTCATATAATAAATAATTAACTAAAATAAATACTTAAAATTATGGCATCAGTAAACACTTATCTTAATTTCCCCCGTAACACGGAAGAAGCATTTAAATTCTATAAATCAGTTTTCGGAGGTGATTTCGTCGGAGGGATTTCACGTTTCAGAGATATACCGCCCTCTGCAAATACTCCACCATTACGGGAAGAAGACAAGGATCTGGTGATGCATATTGCATTACCTGTACTTAACGGACATGTTTTGATGGGAACCGACGCTCCTGAATCGATGGGCTTTAACGTTACTTTTGGAAACAACGTTTACATTAGTCTCCACCCCGATACAAGGGAAGAAACCAGGCGTTTGTTCAAAGCACTTTCAAATGGAGGGAAGGTGGAAATGGAACTACAGGATCAGTTCTGGGGAGATTATTATGGTAGTTGCAAAGATAAATACGGTGTGCAGTGGATGTTCAACTGCAGTGAAAAAGCCAAATAATAAAGGTTTTTCGCTTGTGGTTGACTGTGATACCCAGCCAGAAATTGATTATTACCGGAGCAGGCTCAGCGAAGGAGGCCAGGAAAGCCAGTGCGGAATGAAACTGAATCAAGCTAAAAATCTGACCATTCCTTTGATTTACAGAACATTTTTTCTTCCTTTGTGTTTAACATTGGATGAAAAAAGTATTTTCAATAGTTTCTGTCCTGATAATAATTCTTGCAGGACTGCAGGTTACGATTTCCAGGCATTATTGCGGAGGTGAACCTGTAGCTTCAAGAATATCTCTGTCAGGAGCTCCGGCTTCATGCGGTATGGAGAACAATGAAAACAATTGTCCTCTTCCCTGGCACCAGCTGACAGGTAACTGTTGCGAAGATCATGTTAAGATTGCCGGTACTGTTAATGTTTTCACAATTCCCTGCGTTGTCGGGGAGGATCAAAATAAGGATAAGGTAAACTTACATTTAGCAAATGAAATTAATCTTCCTGAAACACGCGTATCTTTCCGGCAAATATACACGGGTTTTAACCCTCCGGGAATCTATTTTACCAGTTCGGTAAACCTGGAGAACATTTGTGTTCTCCGTATCTGAAAATTTATATCCTGTCATTTAATTCGGCTGGTTGATATTCACCGCCTGAATTGTTATTACCATTTCAGATCATATAACCTTTATTAATTTTTAGAAAAATGAAAACGATTAAGAATAGTCTGTTAATCATAGCTTTTACAATGCTTTCGGCTTTGATATTCAATTCATGCGGAAGCAGCTCAACAAAGGAAAAGCAATCAACCAAAAAAGAGGTAACCGAAGTTCAGTATACCTGCCCGATGCACAGTGAGGTAGTTAGTAACAAACCGGGTGACTGTCCGAAGTGCGGTATGGCTCTGGTTGAAAAAAAATAATCGCTGAGTATTGATATCAGGTCACCGGAATCTTAAGCCACAGACATTTAGATTTACCGGTGGCCTGTATTAAGCTTTAAATTAGTCAGATCAAAACATTCAGATGTTTAACAGATTAGTAAAGTATTTCCTCGAAAACCGCCTTATCACTTTTATAATTCTCATTGCTTTTGTGGTATTGGGGCTGATAACTATGCCTTTCAATTTGAAACCCGGGCTTTTACCCAGGGATCCTGTACCGGTAGATGCCATACCTGATATTGGTGAAAACCAGCAGATAGTGGCTACCGAGTGGATGGGCCGTTCCCCGAAAGATATCCAGGATCAGGTAACTTACCCATTGACTACTGCATTGCTTGGTATTCCCGGTGTTCAGACCATCAGGAGTACTTCCATGTTCGGGATGTCTTTTATTTATATCATTTTTAAAGACAAAATAGAGTTTTACTGGAGCAGGTCAAGGATACTTGAAAAGCTTAATTCTTTACCATCAGGGACCCTTCCTGCAGGTGTGCAACCCTCACTTGGGCCGGATGCAACAGCATTGGGTCAGATCTTCTGGTACACTCTAGAAGGCCGTGATCCTAAAACAGGAAAACCAAATGGAGGCTGGGACCCTTCAGAACTCAAGACCATTCAGGATTTTTATGTAAAATATAGTCTTTCAACTGCTGAAGGTGTAGCCGAAGTAGCATCTGTTGGCGGATTCCTTAAAGAATATCAGGTCGATCTGAATCCTAATGGTCTTAAAGCATACAATGTTTCGGTAATGGATGTGATGAATGCTGTCAGGAACAGCAATCTTGACATCGGAGCTGAAACAATTGAGTTGAATAATGTAGAGTATATTATTCGCGGATTGGGATATGTAAAGAGTCTGAATGATCTTGAGATATCAGTAGTTGCTGTCCGTAATAATGTGCCTGTCCGCATTAAGGATGTGGCACATGTCTCCTTTGGGCCTGCTACCAGGCGTGGGGGTCTTGACAAGGCCGGTTCAGAAGCTGTGGGAGCAGTTGTAGTAGCCCGGTATGGTTCAAATCCCATGGAGGTAATTAATAATGTTAAAGCAAAGATTAAGGAAATTGAGTTAGGATTACCGCAAAAGACTCTTCCCGATGGAACCGTTTCAAGGGTAACAGTCGTCCCATTTTATGACAGGACAGCACTGATCAAAGAGACAATCGGGACGCTTGAATATGCCCTTTCTCATGAAATCCTCATAAGCATTATTGTGATTATTGTACTGGTACTGAATCTCAGGGCTTCGCTAATTGTGGCTGGTCTATTACCGATTGGAGTGCTTATGACATTCATCTTTATGCGGTTTTTGGGAGTAGATGCCAATATTGTAGCCCTGTCGGGCATTGCAATTGCTATCGGCGTTATGGTTGATATTGGGATTGTTGATGTCGAGAACATACTGCGGCATTTGGAAATGCCGGAGAACAAGGGCATTCGGGGTAAGAAATTAATGGACGTTATTTATAACGCTACTACTGAAGTCAGGGCAGCA
>CAZKMH010000015.1:0-20967 GCA_964553395.1 uncultured Rikenellaceae bacterium
AAGCTTCGGCTTGCAAAGCCGGCCCCCTTCTCTGCTGTCGCAAAGAAGGGGGTGAGTACGTGTGATTGAAGATAAGTATTGATTTCATATGTTAATATCGATAAAATTAATGAAGAAACATCTGCAGGTAATTACTATCATTTTGATCATTAGCCAGAGCTATGCATGTTCACAAAATGGCAATAATGATAATAAACCGGAGAGTCCGTTCAAAAAATACAGGGAAATTGTTAGTGGTACACTTGGCACCTATGCTCTTCCGCCAAGATTGAGTGACGGACAGATAGACATGAATCGTTTGATTGCAGAACTTACTGATATTCATGCCAATACATATAACTGGCTGGTCCGAAACAAGATGGACGATCTGGATGTGTTAAAACAATTTCTTCCTCTGGCAAACAAGGCTGAAATAAAGGTATGGGTCACACTGGTACCTCCTTCAGAACCGCCACCATCAGAACCATATGATCTCGATTTTGAACGATGGGCAGTAGAATTGGCAAAGCTGAGTCTTGAAGAACCAAACCTGGTTGTATGGAGCATCGATGATTTTGTTCACAATCTGGTTACTTTCACACCGGAATACACAAAAAAATTCCTGGATACTGCAAAGGTCATCAATCCCAAACTTGCATTCCTGCCATGCTGCTATTACAGGCAGATTACCCCGTTTTTTGTTACGCTTTACGGTAATATTCTTCATGGAATTCTGTTCCCTTATCGTGCTGAATCAGAAGGTGCAAATTTGCAGAATGCCTCACTTGTGGAAACCGAAATTGCAAATCTGCGTGAAATGTTCGCCCCCGATTTCCCGATAGTACTGGATATCTATGCTTCACCTCACAGCAAACTTGGGGCAACAACCCCTGAATATGTGAATGAAGCATTGCTGGCAGGTATGAAATCAGCTGATGGGGTTCTCATCTATTGTCACCAGAATCCGGTGACACAATCGGAAAAATATCAGATAATAAAGCAGGGCTTCATGCAATACGATCAGATAAAACCGGACAAATAGGTACCAGTATTTATAAATTAAAATAATGATAAGTAGTATATCCCGCAGGTCAATTTTTAAACAGGACCAGAAGTTTACCGGACTGTCATTGCTCATTGTATGTTTTATCCTGACCTTACCACTTCCTGCGGTTTCGCAGGATCCCGGAAATGGTTTTTTTGATCATGGTGTAGCTGCACCTGTCAGCAATCATCGCGGTACTGTCGCAACGGTTGACGGGGATGGAAGAAATGTTGTATTGCTATGGCTCTTTGATCATCGCGGCGGATATGGCCTGCAGATGATAGATGCCGAAACCGGTAAAAGCGAGCAATTTCTTATGCCTTTCCCGGCAGGTGATGCTGTCTACTCTTCAATTCTGTCAGGTAAAAATAAATTCTATACTCATTTCAGGAGTAATTTTGTTGAATTCGATCCGGTCAAACGGGCATTTACCTTTTGCGCTGAATCAGTACCACAGATGGCGATGAGCATGACCGAGGACGATGAAGGGATAATCTGGGCAGCCACCTACCCGAATAGTGGTCTGGTTTCCTTTAATCCTGTTACCCGTGAATTCAGGGACTATGGTCACCTCTATAAGCAGAACTGGCGTCAGTACCCGAGATCCCTGGTAATGGACGACGCCGGGTGGTTGTATTTCGGCATAGGCAACACAGCCAGCCAGATCATTGCCTTCAATCCGGCCACAGGAGATGTGAAACCCATGCTTACTGAGTCAGAGCGTAAACGCGGATCTGCATATGTCTATCTCAATAAAAACGGAAAGGTTTACGGCCAGCAGCTTCAGGGCAGTAAGGAAAAGAACTGGTATGTATTTCATAATGGAAAGGGACGGAAAATCGGAGAACATAAACCCGTCTATTCAAAGCCGGTTATAACAGGAAGCCAGGCCCTGTTCCATCGGGAGTTCCCCGATGGGAAAAGAATTAAAGACCTCGATCTGCTGGAAAGGAGACTTGTGATTGAAGATCCCGGAAATAATACAGAAAAGAAGGTCACATTTGATTATGCCAGTGAAGGCGCCCTGGTAATGGGGGTGGGTGCTTCCCCTGATGGAACAATAGCCGGAGGGACAGCCTTCCCGATGCGGTTTATTAATTATGATCCGGAACCCGGACAGATAATTAATCTGGAAGCCTTCGGCCAGTTTGATGCAGTGGCATCACAGGGAGACCGGTTTTATTTTGGAGTTTATCCTCAGGGGGCACTACTGGAGTGGGATCCATCAAAACCCTGGGTAAATACAATAGAAGGAGCACAGACAAATCCACTTTTTTTAGCCAGTGCTGATCCTGTAATCCACAGGCCACACAGAATCCTGGCTTATCCCGATGGCAAAACAATAATAATGAGCGGTACGCCGGAATATGGTTATACAGGGGGCGGTCTGCTTTTCTGGAATCGTGAGAAAAAGACCGGAACAGTACTTCAGGACAGCTCAGTTATTCCGGACCAGTCGACAATGAGTCTGGTAGCTTTACCCGGCGGCAAGCTTCTGGGAGGGACCACTACCTCACCGGGCACAGGCGGAGAAAAGAAAGCAGAAGAAGCACTGTTATATATAATGGATATTACATCTATGCGGCTGGAATGGCAGAAAGTAATGATCCCAGGCGCACAGAGTTACAGCGATATGCACCAGGGACCTGATGGACTGGTTTATGGAATGACTGACAGAAAAAACTTCTTCGTATTTGATCCTGTAAATCATAAAATTATTTATCAGGAAGAAGCAGAATCCAGGTTCGGTCCGGGTACCGCCAAAGATTCGCCCAGGATTTTTGTCTCCGGCCTGAATGGAGAAATTTATCTTCTTCTCCGCAATGGTATTGTTGGAATTGAACCTGGTTCATTCAGATTAAAGATGGTAGCGGAATCCCCGTTTCCCATCGAAACAGGCGGAGATTATCTTGATGGCCGTATTTATTTTGTAAGCGGTTCACATCTTTGCAGTTACAAATTTTAATCTTTCCATCGAACTCCTATGATGATTAAAAACTCTCTTGCCTGCCTGACATTAAGCCTTTCCCTGATAAACTGGACTGGTAATGATACCGGAACTGACCGTATCTATGGCGGTTTTTATACTGCAGAACGTATTTCTAACCTGAGGGCCAACTGCGACATATTCGAATGGGCCGGGAAACAAAGGGATGTGGTAATTGAAAGAGCTAAAACCTGGCTGGCAAAAAGTGATGAAGAACTCTGGGCAATGGTGCCCGGGCAAAAATTACCGAGAACAATTGATGTTACTTTTGACAGGCTTATCCCCGGTTCAAAATTTATCGGATGCCTGATCTGCGGCGATAAGATCAGGAAATTTGGGAACTATCCTTATGATCCGGATTGCGAAAATAAGCCATGGAAACTGACCTGCCCTTCATGCATGTCAGTATTCCCGACAAATGATTTCGAAAAATTTTATTTAAGTGCGATTGATGAGCATGGACTTTTTGATCCGGAAAAAGGCGACCGTAGCTTATTATTTAACGCTGATCATCCCGATCCTGATGATCCGTTGTATAAATTCGGTGTGGATGATGGATCAGGATACAATGATCAAAACGGCCGGGCTCACAGGTATATCGGATATTACACATGGAAATACTGGACCTGGCTGAATGACGGACTGGAAGCTCTTGCCAATGGATTTATTTATACAGGCGACAAGCAGTATGCACATAAAGCCGCCATTCTGCTGGATCGTATTGCTGATGTATATCCGGATATGGACTGGAAACCTTATGCCGACCGGGGATGGTACCACTCCGATGGCGGGAGTATGCTGGGTAAGATCGGGGGATCAATCTGGGAAACAGGGGTGGCTCAGCAGCTTGCGGACTCTTATGATAAAATCCTGAGCGGCACTAAAGGCGATAAGGAGCTCTATGCATTTTTGCAACAGCAGGCAGAGAAATATGAATTACCCGGGATAAAGGGATCACGTGAGGATTTCATTAAAAATGTGGACAAAGGAATTTTATACACTGCCCTGGAGGCTGTGCTTTCCAGACAAATACGCGGTAACCAGGGGATGCATCAGATGACCGTTGCAACGTGTGCCGCGGCACTGAATACGGAACCGTACACTACACAATGGCTTGACTGGCTGTTTGAACCGGAAGGAGGTGCGATTCCCGGACTGATGATCAGCCGGACTGACCATGATGGAACTTCTGATGAAGGAGCCCCGGGTTATGCATTTATCTGGGGGCGTTATATGACTGAACTTGCGCGACTTCTTGGGGATACCACAAAATATAACAGGAACAACATCTTCCGGGATTTCCCCCAGTTCGTCAATACTTATACAGCTGCATACCGTATGTCAGTACTGGGGATTGCCACTCCAAACATCGGAGATGCAGGTTCAACTGGATTGGTGAGCTCTCAGGCAAATCCGGATTTTATGGCCAGAGGGTATTCTTTCACAAGGAATCCTGATATTGCTGTTGCTGCTTATCGTGCCAATGGTAATTCAGCAGAAGGACTCGGTCGTGATATTTTTTCACCTGATCCGGAGGCACTTGGCAGGGAGATCCGCCAAACAGGTGAAAAGGCAGGCCCTCGTCCTGAGGGGGGATATCTTATGAGTGGGTTCGGACTGGCCTTGCTCGAGTCCGGGAGTGGCAGATCAGGTTTTGCCCTGGCTGATAATTATGGCAGGACAAAAATGCATGCCCACCCGGATCTGCTTAATTTTGATCTGTTCGCTTTCGGACACTGGCTGGCACCAGATCATGGTTATCCGGAGTTTGCAACCAAAATTCCAAGCAACACCGAATGGACGGGAAGTACGATTTCCCATAACCTCGTATTTGTAAACGGGCAGCCACAGAAAGATGCCTGGGGCGGTCATGCTGTTTTCTTCAAACAGCTTAAAGGATTTGGCGCTTTCGAGATTGATGGTCAGAAAGCATACCCGGAATTAAAAGTATACAGCCGTACAATGTTCCTTATCGGAGGCAGCAATACAGGCAACAGTGATAGTGATGCCTATGTTGTTGATATTTTCAGAGTAGCCGGGGGGAACGATCATGTGTACAGCTTCCATGGCCCCCCCGGTACGATTGCCATCACCGGGCTTAATCCGGAGAATCAGAAAACCGGGACCTATGCCGGAGAACAAATACCTAAAGGTGTCTGGACTAAGGATTTTCCTGTTGGGTATTCACACCTGTATAATGTAAAAAGGGATCAGGACCCACCGGTCCAATTCATGCTGGATTGGAAAGCCGAGGCCGGTTACCGCGGTTTGACTGAAAAAGATGATATTCATCTGCGGATGCACTCATTAAGTCAGTCACAGGATGTTGCTCTTGCAGAGGGCGATCCCCCACAGAACAAACCCGGCAATCCCAGGAAGCTTGGTTACGTGCTGATGCACCGTTACGGTACAGACCTTAACAGTACTTTTGTTAATGTAATTGAACCTTATAAAAAGTTCCCTTTTATAAAATCGATAAGACGGCTTGACAAAGTCAACGGACCAGAGATCGCCATTCAGATCGAACTTAAAGATGGAACCATCGAATATGTGCTTTACAACTCAGCCGGGCAGAATTCAATGCAACTTGAAAACGGCATTTCAATGAACGGAACTGCAGGCTATATTAAAGTAAAGGATGGTAAGGTGATTAAAGGGATACTCGTGAATGGTTCGGCCCTGAAGTATGGAAAGATGAACCTGAAATCCAAAGGAGTCATAACAGGGAAGGTCATTAAAATGAACAGGGAACTGTCAGGCGGAGGCTGGCTGATTACCGATATTAAATTACCGGCTGATGGAAGTCTGAATGGTGAACAAATAATTGTGGCAACAGATTCTCAGCGTGATGCCAGTTATACAATCAGAAATATTGTCCGTGAGAATGGTCAGACAAAAGTTTATTGCGGACCGATCTCCTTTGTCAGCGATTTTAAGGGAGGAACTATTGAAGTCCGGACATTTACAGTTCCGAAGAGCTATGATCAGGGTTATCTTTATGATTTTGAAGAAGGCGCACAGTTCAGGATCACGTCTCATAAAGTATGGACCAGGAATTAAATGAGGTTAAGCCGGTATGGCGGAATAATCATTTAAGTTTACGTTCCCATTTAAGAAGATCTGCACAAAATGCCAGACTTTCGGCACCTTTATTAAAATAGGTCTGCCGGATAGTATGATATACCTCCGGATTGACGACCGATAATTCCAGCCATCCGTGAAGTGCGTTAAAATATGGGGGATGCTCAGCACCTCCGTCAACTCTTATTCTTACTTCTGTGCGGTCAGGTGTAATCACATTTGTAAGTAATGTATTGGCAAAACGTAACAGATCGGTTTTGCTGAAAACAATTCCTGCCCGGTAGGCCGCTGCCACCATTGCAATATCAAGGACCCCATGGGAAACATCTTCAACACTGACCCGAGGTGCAAAATACCCTACATTAAGCGATAAACTATCCTCTGGTCTCCATCCTGTGGTAGTCATCGGCTCATACCAGTAATTCCATATATATAAGTCTGATTCAGGATCATTCTTCAGACGATTCCTGAACATGATGCACATTTTTTCAGATCGATCAAGGTACTCTTTTTTGCCCGTCAAACGGTATAACGCAAGCTGTGAACAAACATGCCTTCCCAGATAGTTGAATGGTTCCCCGACATTATCAGCCGGAAATGATTCACCTCTTTCGCAGGTGATATAATAACCTTCACCTTCGCCGGGACCATTTCTCCATAATCGCTTATTAGCATCTGCATAAGATTCTTCAGCTGCAAGGATGAAGCGGTCAGCTGCGGTGACCAGATCTTTTAATTGAGGATTGGCCTTAACAATTTCAGCGAACCGAAGCATTGGATCATAAATTATGCCTATATACCCCATATAAGCCAGAGGTATGGGTTTGAGTGTTATTTCCTGAACAACCGGTAATGCTGAGCTTACGACATTCACCCTGATCAGGTTCGATTTGTCTGTGTAATCGCCTGATCTTGCTCCGTATGGTGACAGGGGATCGTTAATAATTTTTTCAATGAATCTGCTGTCAGCCTCATTGAGGCTCAGGTCAGAAAATAGCTCATTCCTTTTATAGTAACTGTTACTAACTTTAATGGTAAATCTGCCGGGGGTCCCTTTAGAAGGGGTAATGACCTCAACCAGCGTGAGATCATTGTTGGATGATGGAGTAGAAACTATTTTAATAACCGGCTTACCCGATGGATCTGTCAGCTGCCCCTCCGCCACAACAAATTTCAATCCCATGCTCCAGGCTGGTCTGCTCTTTCCCGAACAGTCAACAACACCCCGCCTGTCATCACGATGGGAGAGTAACTGATCACCCCGTCGTGCGACTTCTTTTAAGTATCCCGGATCATCAGTGGCCTCGTACAGGTCAACGAGAGTCCGTAACAAAGCCGATTCACCCCACGCAAGGGTGCTTCCGTCCGGAACGCGCTCCCAGGGATCTGTAGCGGGAAGTTTTGTCAGCAGCGCATCAGCCCTTTCTCTTGTGACTGCCAGCCCATATTTTTGATCCGGGGAGCCTGCGTTGTCTGCCAGTTCTAAAGCTGTTACCCATACAGGCCATTGTCCCACGGAGTAAGTTTTCAGCAATGAAAGTGAACCATCAGTCCTGATCCGGTACAATGCGATTCTACCGGAGCTTTCTCCTGCAGCAATAGCAAATTTTCCTGAAGGTTCAATTTCGAATTCCCTGGGTTCCTTCTCAGTCGGAAACCAACCCAACGGAGTAAGCTTACCTGTTTTTGGATCAATCGCAAACCCTGCAAGTGAATCATGACCCCGGTTCGACGCATAAAGAAATTTCCCGTCTGGTGTTATATGTATATCAGCACAGGTATTAAAAGATGTAAAATCAGCCGGTTTTGTTGTAATTTCCTGGAACGGACCTGTCAGTATACCGGTGGTTTTATCTAAATGAAATACTACAACAGTACATGAAAGTTCATTTACAACATACATTATATTACCTGCAGGATTGATTGTGAAATGTCTTGGACCCGAACCTCTACTGACCGAAATGGCTTCCGGTTTATTTGGCATCAGGGTCCCGTCAGGCTGAAGGATGAATTGCTGCACAACATCTCCACCCTTATTAGGAACAAATACAAACCTGCCCGAAGCATCGGATCTTATCATATGAGGATTTATCCGGGCATCAATTATCTGAACCGGATTTTGATTTATACCTCCATTTTCAAGAGAATAAACTGCATTCTTATTACCGTTATATGAAGTAAAAAAAAGATACTTTCCTTTTTTATCAGCAGAAATATAGACAGGATTATCAGCCACCGGTGTATCTTTTAAGTGGACCAGCTTACCTGAATTATTGTCGATCTTCATGCTTGCAATACTGCTTATATCTCTTAGTGCTGCATACATTGTTCGGCCTGAAGGGTCTATACAGAGGCTGCCGGGCGTTCCTGCCAGATTTTGTTTAGCAATCAATACCAGTTCTTCATTTAAAGGATCGAGTTTGAAAATGACAATATTTTTCTCTTTGCTGACGGATACATAAATATAACAGTCGATTCTGTCGGCTGAACTTTTTATTATCTCCCCTCCTGCCCTGCTGACAGACAAGAAATCTACAAGACACAAGAAGATTATTGAAAAAAATCTTATTTTCATTGGATTTCCATTAATACCACATTCGATTAAATAAAATTACCCGGCTGATATGTAAAGATAAAAGGATTGTGATATTTTCAAAAATGTGAACCGCTGAAAATTAACTGATAATTATTGTATGGAGCAAAAAAATATCTTACATTGAACATCATTTTCATTTAATGGAGAAAGAAAAACCTGCTGTCTGGTAACCTGATTTTACCGTATGAATATATCCTTCCTTACATCCGGACATTATCCTTTTGATGACAGGATCTATTTTCATCAGGCCAGGACTTTATCAGGTGCCGGACATAAGGTTCAGATTGTAAGCAGTAAAGCAGAGTTTAAAGATGAAGTGGAAGAAATAAGGCTTAACTGCTTTATCGGGGACGACTTGCCAAAAAGAGACAAAATAAACCGGTTTGTGGAATATATTGAAATATTTTCCCCCGGCATAATAATATGTTCCGAACCGCTTACGATTCTGGCTGCCAAAAAATATTCAGGAAAACACCCGGGGAAAACCAGGATAATTTATGACATAACCGAGTGGTATCCCTCCAAAAAAAACCTGGTGACTTTTAATCCTGTTCTCAGGTTTGTAGTATTCCTGAAACTTCTTATTTTCAACATCTTCGCTACCCGGTTTACTGATGCATTTATTTTTGGGGAATGGTATAAAAGCAGACCATACAGGTTCCTGTTCCCAAAAAAACCTCATGTATATATTACCTATTACCCCGATTTGAAATATATACAACACAAAGAATCAATACTGGAAGATGACAGGCTGAGATTATCCTATTCCGGGAAAATCAGTCTTGAGAAAGGTCTGGGGAATTTTATCGGAGTTCTTAAAGAGCTGAACAATTATGACAAGAATATTAAAATTGAAGTCAAAATTACAGGCTGGTATGAGACTCCGAATGATAAACAGGTCTGTGAGGAGCTTATCCAATCTGTTAAAAAGAATATTGCTTTCTCATTTTATGACAGGTTGCCTTTTTTAGCCTTCTGGGAATTAATTAATGATACAGATATTTTTCTGGATTTGCGTTCAGATTCACTTGAAAACCAACATTGTCTGCCGATCAAACTATTTTACTATGCAGCTCTTGGAAGACCTGTAATCTTCTCTGACCTTAAAGCTATCCGTCGTGAAGTTAAGACCGGAAATTTCGGATTTCTGGTAAAACCGGATAAACCTGACCGTATAGTACAGATTATCTCTCACTACATGCAAAATAAACAGGATTATTACAGCCATTGCCGGAATGCCCGCAGAATGGCTGAGGAATATTATAACTGGCAGAAAATCAGTTCCGGATTTATAAAATTTATCGAAGAATGTTCATCCTGATAAAATGTTATCCAGAAACACAAGCCTGACAATAATTACAAAATTCATTATCCTGCTGGCAAATTTCGGACTGGTAGTATTTACCACCCGGATTTGGGGAAGTGATGGCAGAGGTGAGATTGCACTTGTGCTGGCGAATATTTCAATAATATCGATATTCAGCAATATTTTCTGCGGTAGTACAATTGCATATCATGCTCCTGTTTTGCAACGTAATCTCCTGATAAGCACATCATTCTCGGGAGCATTTGTTATTTCATTATCCGGAGCGATCATCTTTTCCCTCGTTTTTGGATCCGGATATTTCCTGCCTCTTTTTCTGATCTCCCTTTTAATGTCGCTTACAACAGCCATTTCAACATACTGGCTGGGAAAAAATAATATTAAAAATTACAACCTCCTGACTCTGTTAAATCCATTACTCATACTGGCTGCCCTGTTGATTTTATATTTCATCTTTAAGAAAACAGCACTGAACACAATTTATCCGGCGTACTATGCCGGGATTGGAATAGTCCTCCTTTTCGGGATTGCAGGACTGGCAGAAAAGGAGACTTTCAGAGCATTCAAAATCGGGTCCTCTGAGATTATAAGCATAATGCGTTATGGAGTTAGTAATGAATTTAATTATCTGATCCAGTTCCTGAATTATCGTCTTTCATACTATTTTATTGCCCGGATGCTGGGATTGTCACAGCTTGGAGTCTTTTCAATAGTGGTTTCAGTTTCTGAGGCTGTATGGATCATCAGCAGGAGTATGTCTGCAATTCATTTCTCGAATGTGATCAATTCGGATGACCAGTTAAAGAGCAGACATGAAACAATTGTATTCGTAAAACAAAGTTTCCTGATAAGCTCCCTGGTCCTTGCCTTATCGGCTTTTATTCCACAATCAGTATATCAGTTTGTTTTCGGAAATGAATTCGGAATCGTCAGGACACTTATAATTTATTTGCTTCCCGGCATTCTTGCCATTTCTGTTTCAAACCTCTTCGGGCACTATTTTGCCGGAAAAGGTAAATTAAACGTGGTCAGGAATAAATCTCTTATCGGGCTTATTGCAACCCTGATACTTCTGCCACTTTTAATAAGGAAATATCAACTGACGGGAGTTTGCATTACACTGAACATTTCGTATATCCTCTCATCTTTGTACCTCTGGCTGAGTTTCAGGAAAGAGGGAAAGTCAGGGGATTTAAAAACCTCCGGATAATTGCTTCTCAGATCATTTTCCTGTAATTTCGATTTTTTTATCTCAGGAAAGACATTCCTGACTAAGACCATCAGCGAAAACCTGCCTGCCGGTAAGCAGGTCAGCAATATCTGCGGGAAACTTTTAAATATTACTTAAAAATGAAAAATACCTGTAAACCACTTATTCTTTTGCTGATTCTCTGTTCTATAAATTACACAGGCCTGAGCCAGAAACGCAACAGATCAATAAAGCAACCTGCCCCGGTGGCAGTTCCTGATCAGAAACCGGAATTATCACCATTAAATGATCTTACGACCTTCTACAATGTCAAAAGGTTTGGAGCAAAAGGCGACAGTACCAGCATTGATACTGATGCTATCAATATAGCAATCGATGCTGCTTCTGCCGCCGGAGGGGGCACTGTCTGGTTTCCTGCAGGTGAATACCTGAGCTATTCAATCCATCTGAAAAGCAACATAACCCTTCATTTAGATAACGGAGCTTATCTGATTGCAGCACGACCGTATGACAGCCTGGGTTATGATGCTGCAGAACCCAATGCTTTCGACAAATACCAGGATTTTGGCCACAGCCACTGGCACAACAGTCTTATCTGGGGTGAGAATCTGGAAAATATAGCAATCACAGGTCATGGCCGGATCATCGGGACAGGCCTCCAGACTATGGGCAGACAGACACCAGGACTGGGGAATAAAGCCATCGCGCTTAAGCTTTGCAGAAATGTCATCCTTAAGGATTTTTCAATCCTGAGAGGCGGTCATTTCTGTCTTCTTGCCACAGGAGTTGACAACCTGACAATTGATAATGTGAAGGCTGACACGAACCGGGATGCATTTGATATTGATTGCTGCAGGCATGTAAAGATTTCAAACTGCAGCGTTAACTCGCCCTTTGACGATGCCATTGTACTTAAAAGCTCATACGCTCTCGGATCTGCCAGATCAACCGAGGATGTTACAATAACAAATTGTTCCGTAAGCGGTTTCGATATCGGAACATTCCTTGACGGAACATATCAGCGGCAGAACTTCAACAGGGTTCCTGACCGGGGTGCGGTAACGGGAAGAATTAAATTCGGAACGGAATCCAATGGAGGATTTAAGGGGATTACAATTTCAAACTGTACATTCGAATTCTGCCGTGGGCTGGCGCTCGAAGCGGTTGACGGCGCAATACTTGAGGACATTACTGTTTCAAATATAACAATGCGCGAATGCATGGCTGCTCCTCTATTCATCCGCCTCGGGGCAAGGATGCGGGGACCTGAAGGGATCCCTGTAGGAAAAGTCCGGAATATCAGCATCAGCAACATAATAGCCACCAGTGTGGATCCGGACTATGCTTCCCTTATTCTGGGAATACAGGGTTATGATATTGAGAATATCCGCATAAGCAATATAAGGATCAATGTAAAGGGAGGCGCACCAAAGGAACAGGCTGAAATAGTTGTCCCCGAACTGGAGAAGGGATATCCTGATCCACAGAATTTCGGGAAGATCCCGGCATATGGATTCTTTATCCGTCATGCGAGGAATATTGAAATGTCGGATATTGAGCTGGTTCTTGAAAATGAGGATTCCCGGCCCCCATTTATACTTGAAGATGTGAAGGGTGCATCATTTTTTAATGTAAGGACTTCTCATCCGGAAGGGATGCCATCATTTGTTCTTAAAAATGTGACTGACTTTAAAACAGTACAGTGTGGAAAAGTACCGGATAAGAAAATTGATAAAGCAGAGTCAATGAAGTTATGACCACCAGCCCCTCATTTTACCCAACGGCCCCCCATGTAACCCCCCAACCCCCCTGGATAGGGGGGCTAAAACTCAATTTGGCATCGAATTGAAGTAAAAGCTATCCCCGGGGTACAGGCAACTTATTTCTCAGAATGCAGTAATAAATCCCGTATTCACCCTTCCAAATGTAATACCGGAGAATTGCTGAGTATATTCTGCAACAATTCTCAGATTCCGTCTCAACAGATATCCTGCATGAAGAGTAGCTGAAGTATAATCGAGAGCATCGAAATCCGATTCTACCCAGTTAAGCAAACCTGTAATATACCATTTGCTCATATCTCCTCTCGGGGAATAAATGATCTCGGCAAAACCCCCGTCCGTTGTAATATCTTCGTACGGAATACCACCTGACACGGGAAAAACCTGAGAATCTGTCCTCCTTACATACTGTAAATTAACTATCAGCTTTTCATCCAGGTCAAGTGTCAGATCCGGACCGTACATTCTTATATCGTTTGTAATACTGGCAAAAGTCATTCCCGCATCATTCAGCACTTCTTTGCCTGTATACGCAAAAAAACCAACACTTAATCTCTTGCCGACAGATTGATTTATCCTGAGCATGAAATTCTTATACTTGTCCCTGTCAAACAGCCAATTTTCATCGGCCTCACCAATGCCGCTTCCGTTCACTATTTCACCAACCAGGGTAGTTCCGGTACTGAAAGCCCTATCGAAAATTATGCCTTTGTCATATTTCAGATCTGCCATGGAGTTCCCCGGTGTGGCACTGTAAATTTTATAGGGTTCAAGTGTGTATCTCAGTTCTCCTTTAAAGAGCGGATCTGAAACCTGGAACTGACCGATATAGAAATTGATCCCTGACCCAAGAAAATCATGATACATCACAAATGCATCCTCAATTCCTGCTATCGTTCCTCTTTCATTGAACAAAAAATAGAAATAGTAAGATAATTTATCAGAAATTTCTCCCCCTGAGAGAATCTTCAGAACAAATGGAGCTCCAAAATCTGCAGAACCTTCATTACCGAAATTATATGAGGCAAATCCATCTATCCTGATTGCCAGCGGCAACTCCCTTAAAAGTGAAAGCCTGTCATCCCCTGCCTGCTGGATAAAATACCTGGGTGATTCATACTCGGTCATCCTGAAGCCGTTGCCTGCAAAATCATCTCCAAAAGCCTTAAGCCTGGGCATTGCGGGTGAATGACACACCTGGCAGCTTATCTGGTATTTTCGGGCAAAGGCGGGAATGGGGAACGCGTTCTTGACGGGAATGATCAGAAGAAGTGCTAAGGCTACTGTTATTTTTATGATAAGATTCCTTTTCATCTTTTTATGTTTATTTTAATTACAATTCAGGATCAGGGTAAAATAGTTACTGATGTTGAGTGATCATTTACAACCATTATATCCGATTCATCCGCCGGTACTTTCAGCAGATCGGCCACAGGTTTTACCAGCAGCTGGTAATTAAGCACTGCCCTGACTGTCATTTCACCCGGAGCCACATCGAATGGTAATCTGAATGTGAATTTTTCAACCTTGGCTTCCCTGGGGCTGAATCTGTAATCAACGCCAAGTGAGGCCGTGTTCCATTGCATTATGGTCATTCTTCCTTCAGGGTCGAAATAGGGCATTCTGAAGATCCGGTTTCCGGCCGGGATCCCGTCACGCTGAACTCCCTTAAAATCAGGTTGTTTTAACGGCACTCCCATATCCTGGTACGCCAGGTAATCACCTGAAATGGTATACTCCTCTCCTTCAAATCCCTTTTTATCGACATTCAGGTGATAGATCCTGCCTTTGGCATCAGTTGCTTCAACCTGCAGCCAGACAATCCTGTCCTCGACCGATCCGGTAGGAAATTTATGACCTGTTTTCTGATTGAAAAGTGCAACAGTAAAAACAATGGATTCCCCCGGTTCGGCTTCCCGGATGTCAGGATGTATTCTTAATTCAATGGTTCCCCTTACCTTTCCCGGGTCATGAGCTCCATGGAACAGATGAAGTCTTGCATCGTCATATGGTTTGGTCATAAGTGCATTGAGGAAAGGTCCTCCTTTTGGCATATGACAATCCTGGCATCTTACTCCTTCCTTCGAATAGGGTCCCTCCTTCCACTCCAGCTCCGTACTTTTTACCCAGATCCCGAAAGGACTTTTCTCATTGTGGCAATTTCCGCAAAACTCGGTAGTCCTGAAAAAATCATTAGTAACGATTTTGTGTGCCGGTGATTCGACAGCAGGCTTGCGTCCTGCATATTTTGTCATTCCCGGTTCTATCAGGTAACTGAAATTATATGGGGGATCTGTTTGCGCGGATTGCACAAGATGGCAGACCTCACATGAAACGGATTCATTGGCCATGCTCTTTTCTGACGGCCTTGGCGGAGGCAGGGGTCCACCCATAAAAGCCAGGGGAGTATGGCACCCGTTACAGCCATCGGCAACCTCTTTAAATTCAGGTTTTACTTCCCCATGTGCCACGGCAAGGTCGAAATACTCGATCTCATCCCAGTGATGCGTGTATGCCTGCGACATCATTGCCTGTGACCATTGTTCATATGTGCCCGGGTGACATGAGCGACACTTTTTTGCCGATTCAAAATCCTTGTATTTATACTTTCCTTTCAGATCCTCAGGTGCCATTTTTGCAAAAGCAAAAGCTGTAAGCAGGCATAAAATCAATGCTCCCGGTATCAGAAATTTTTGTTTCCGTAATAACCTGTGACTTTTCATGAGTATCAGTTTTTTAGACTCTAAAAAGATACTAATAATTTTTAATATCTGACATGATATTTTCTTTGAATTCTGATTTGGAATCAGCCCGCCTGATAAATATCTTTGATACCATTAATTTTTTTCGTTCGAAAGGAGCGCTCCTGATTGATGAAAAAACTAATATTTATCCTGCCGGTAATATTGCTTTCTGCTTCAGCCCCTGAGGGACCATACAGATCCGATGTTTATCAGGGCTATGTCAGTAACCGGATGGAGATCTGGAAAAACGCCCTCGACAGAATGGATGAGACCGGCAATAAAACCAATGAACTGATAGCTGAATTATTGAATTACCAGTATGGATACATCGGTTATTGCCTGGGATTCAACAGGAAAGAAGAGGGGAAAAAATACTTTGAACTTGCACAGAAAAATCTTGATATCCTCGAAAGAGATGGTTTTGATCTGTCGGTAGTTCATGCATATAAGAGTGCATTTTCCGGATTCAGGATCACACTTAACAAGATTACTGCACCGGTTAACGGGAAAAAAAGCATTGATAATGCCATAATGGCAATCAGGCTGAACAATGAAAACTGGCTGGGATATATCCAACTGGGTAACACGGAGTTTTACAGGCCTTCCACATTTGGAGGATCAAAAAAAGAGGCATTGGGATACTATCTTAAAGCTAAAGAGCTTATCGAAAAGGAAGGGGATACAGTCGAAAACTGGAATTATCTTCAGCTGCTTGTGGTTCTGGGTCAGACCTATACCTACCTCAATGATTATGCAAATGCAGAAGCAGTTTTTAAGAATATCCTTAAGATGGAACCTGGTTTCGTTTATGTCAGGGATGAATTATACCCGGCTTTCCTGAAGAAAAAAGAAACCCTGTTGAAATAATCCTGAATACCCTAAACCCTTTGTGAGATTTTGTGCCTGTCTGCCGGCAGACAGGGTTAAATTCAGATAAAGATAAAAGTAGCGATACAATTTTATTCTTCAGAATAAATATCTTTATAATCAGTAAAAATTACTTATTCATTTCCAAAATTGAAATAAATGAGATTGAAGTTCAAAGGGATTTTGTTATCCGGTACTTTAATAATATCCCTCTTTACGCAAATCAGGGCACAGGACGTTCCGAAGGAATTCGTCGATCCGCCGCATGAATTTTCCGTTATGCCCTTCTGGTTCTGGAACGATACACTGAAAGATGAAGAGATTGTACGACAGATAGCCGACTTTGAAGCACACGGAGTTTACGGATTTGTAATTCATCCGCGCATCGGATTACCGGAGAATGTGAAGTGGCTCGGACCGGAAATGATCCATGCCATGGATGTCGCCATCAGCGAGGCTGCAAAACGGAATATGTATGTCATTCTTTATGATGAAGGGATGTATCCTTCCGGTTCCTCAAGCGGACAGGTGGTTGAAAGGAATCCTGATCATGCTGCCCGGGGACTGGCAAAAATTGACCTGAAGCAGGGGGAGGAACCTGTACTTTCGGAGGGATGGAAGCTGATCACGGTCATTGACCGGCCGGGAGGAACCCGTGTTGCTGTGGTTGATCGTCCATCCGGTGGTGTGATCCGGGGACTCCATTACCTTAACGAGGGAGCCCGGCGGTTACAGGAAGAATCTCCCCCGGCCGGCGATATCCTGAGTCCTGAAGCAGTGACCAGCTTTATTGAGCTTGTCTATGACCGGTATGCGACCGAATTCGGAAAATATTTCGGGACAACTGTCCTTGGTATCTTCACCGATGAGCCATCCCCGCTTGGCAGGGGAGGCGCCCGTGGAGTTGTTCCCGGTAATGCTTCCCTCCTTCCGCAGATAAAAAAAATCCTTGGCTATGATATCACTCCGTTTCTTGCCGATCTCTGGTACACCGACAATCCCGGTTCAAGGAAACACAGAAGTGATTATGACCGTGCCATTAATATTTGCCTTGAAGAGAATTTCTATAAAAGACTCGGTGAATGGTGCGGTCGTCATAATATTGCACTTATGGGTCATCCGGCAGGATCAATGGACATCGGCACTGAACGTTATTTCCAGATGCCCGGACAGGATCTGGTGTGGCGTTATGTCGAACCCGGACCAAAAGCGCTGGAAGGCCAGCACTCAACAATGGCCAAGTGTGCATCAGGTGCAATGATCCATCTTGGCCGCCGCCGCAATACCAATGAACTGTACGGTGCCTACGGGCATAACCTGACATATGATGAGATGGTCTGGCTGGCAAACTGGTGTTTTGTCCGCGGACATAATTTACTTATTCCTCATGCCTATTATTATTCGATCCGTGGCCCGAGAGTCGATGAACGGCCTCCTGATGTCGGTCCGAATTCAAAATGGTGGAATGATTACAAACCTTATGCCGATGCCTGCCGGCGCCTCAGCTGGCTGAATACGGATTCACGGCATATTTGTGAAGTAGCAATTCTGTGTGAGGCAACATGGCTTCCCGATAAGCCGGCAAAGGCGTGCTACCAGAATCAGCGCGACTTCAATTACCTCGAGATACGGCATTTATGGGAAGACGCAAGGGTCACCTCCAGGGGTTTGCGTATTGCCGGAATGACATATAAGGCGGTCGTGCTCGATAGTCTCTCATACCTTCCTCCGGAAACAAAACAGGTACTCAGGAAACTGGCGAATAACAACCATCTTATAATCCGCGATGCATCAAAATTCGCATCAATGTTCAACGGTGCCCTGATCTATAAAACAGCGGGTGACCTGATTTCGGCAATAAATAAAGTGACAACCCCCGACATCCTTCTGACAACTGCATCGGCGGATATCAGGTACAGGCATGTCGAGAAGGGAGGCTATCATTATTACATGTTGTTCAATGAGGAAGATTCCGAAGTGACAACAGAAATCAGGCTTCAGGCGTCAGGTTACAGGTGGTGGATAGATCCGTATACTGCTAAAGCCACCCGGTCACTGGATAATGAAACTGTTCATTTCATTCCACATGAGATGAAAGTACTTATGGTAAGAAATACAAATAAGAGATGAGATATGAAAAGCTACTTGATGTTTTTTCCGGGAATTCTGTTGATGCTGGCTTCATGTGGTGATCAGCAGATCCCGACAGCATTAATGGTTGAATTCATCCGCGATCCTGCAGGCGTGAAGATCATGGACCTCAAACCTGAATTTACCTGGGTCGTCCCGCAGGTGGTAAAACGCCAGACTGCATATGAGATACTGGTTGCCTCGGCAAAAAGTAAAATTCTTGACGATTCCGGAGACATATGGAGCAGCCATAAGGTAATGAGTCAGCAATCCTCCGAGGTTGAATTCGGGGGGAACAGACTGGCTCCAAACACAACTTATTTCTGGAAAGTCAGAGTGTGGGATGAAAGCGATGAACCGACACGGTTTTCCCCGATCCAGTCCTTTACAACAGGTGATCCGTCGGGATATGTAACAACTGCAAACAGGTTCCAGTCGGCTTTAATTAAACCCCAAAAGATCGTCGAAATATCTGATAATAAGTATTTTATCGATTTCGGAAAAGATGCTTTCGGAACCCTCCTATTGAATATAAAGCCTCCAGAGAGTGACACCATCGTAGTTCACCTGGGGGAAAAGATCTCCGGTATAAACCAGATAGACAGAAAACCGGGCGGATCGATACGTTACAGTAGAGTGCTTCTCGCGGTGGAACCGGACAGGTCAGACTATGTCGTCAAACTACCGCCAGATAAAAGGAACACAGGACCGGCTGCAGTGCATCTCCCCGACTCCTTTGGTGTGGTCACACCCTTCAGGTATGCAGAGATTGAAAACTGCATGATCAGGCTAAAGCCTGAAAACGTTCTTCAAAAAACGTACAATTACTTTTTTGACTATGGGACCAGCAGCTTCACCAGTTCGGATACCACATTGAACCAGATCTGGGATCTGTGCAAATACACTATGAAGGCAACCTCCTTTACAGGAATTTATATCGATGGTGACAGGGAGCGTATCCCTTATGAAGGAGACGCGTACATTAATCAGCTTGGACATTACTACATGGATCGTGAATACACGATGGGGAGGGCTTCAGGCGAGTATTTCATCAAACGGCCTACATGGCCGACCGAATGGATACTCCAGACGGTCCTGATGTTCTGGAATGATCTTATGTTCACGGGAAATACAGAATCTGTAGAAGCATACTATAATGAGCTGAAACACAAAACACTCACATCTATTGCCCGGGAGGACGGTCTGATATGCTCAAAAAATGTGACTGATGAGATTATGGCAAATATTGGCTTTTCAAATGTGAAGGAGAGGATCAGAGACATTGTCGACTGGCCACCCGCTCAGAAGGATACAGGATGGAAACTTGCCGGGCCGAACGGTGAAAGGGATGGTTATGATATGGTTGAGATCAATACAATGGTCAATGCCTTTTACTACCGCAATCTTGAACTGATGTCAAAGATAGCCGGCCTTCTCGATAAAAACGAGGATTCTGTCTTCTACCATAACGAAGCACTAAAGGTCAGGGATACTATAAATCTGAAACTCCTTGATAAATCCCTTGGCATCTATATTGATGGAGAAACTTCCGCACATTCCTCACTTCACGCCAATATGATGCCATTGGCATTCGGAATTGTTCCTGAGGAACAAAAGAAAACAGTCATTGAGTTCATTAAGTCCAGGGGTATGGCCTGCAGTGTTTACGGATCACAGTACCTGCTTGAAGGGTTATACAGGGAAGGTGAAGGTGATTATGCATTGAGCCTGATGACTGCCACCCACGACCGGGGCTGGTGGAATATGATCAAAACCGGTTCAACAATTGCGTTGGAAGCCTGGGACATGAAGTACAAGCCGAATTCCGACTGGAACCATGCATGGGGAGCAGCACCGGCCAATATCATCCCCGGTTACATGTGGGGCATTGCCCCGGTAGAACCCTGATTTTCCAGGGCAGTTATAAGACCTCAGTTGGGCAGCCTTACTTATAGCAAAATAACTGTACCTGCTATACGGGGAACAATTACCGCCGAATTCAATTATAAAGACGAAACTGAAGAGTATATTATTTCCATTCCCGCAAACATGGAATGTGATCTGGTTCTTCCCGGGAGGAATCCAATAAGGTTAATTTCGGGAATTAACAGGATAAAATTTGAGAATTAATAACCTCTTGTGCGGTTGAAATCTTAATATATTTGAAATTCAATCACACGTACTCACCCCCTTGCGTCCCCCTCTCTGCTAGCGCAAAGAGGG
>CAZKMH010000016.1:0-20138 GCA_964553395.1 uncultured Rikenellaceae bacterium
ATGGGTGCCGAAGTATTCCATTCTCTTAAAAAAGTATTGAAGCAGAGAGGTTTGAGTACTGCAGTTGGTGATGAAGGCGGATTTGCCCCTACACTCAACGGCACCGAAGATGCACTTGAAACAATACTGAAGGCAATAACCGCTGCAGGTTATATGCCGGGTACTGATATTACAATTGCACTTGATCCTGCAGCGTCGGAGTTCTACAAAGACGGTATGTATGATTATTCGAAATTCGAAGGGCCGAAAGGTGCCAGGAAAACCTCAAAAGAACAGGTTGATTATTTCGAGAAGCTGATCAGCACCTATCCTATTGATTCAATTGAAGACGGGATGGCAGAGAGCGACTGGGACGGATGGAAGATGCTTACCGACAGGATCGGTGCAAAATGCCAGATCGTGGGTGATGATCTGTTCGTCACCAATGTTGAGTACCTGAAAAAAGGCATTGAATTGGGTTGTGCTAACTCGATTCTTATAAAAGTGAACCAGATTGGTACACTTACCGAAACCCTGGCAGCTATTGAAATGGCTCACAGGGCAGGCTATACAAGTGTCACATCGCACAGGTCGGGAGAAACGGAGGATTCGACAATTGCAGACATTGCAGTTGCTACCAATTCGGGACAAATTAAAACAGGATCTTGCAGCCGTACCGACAGGATGGCAAAATACAACCAGTTACTCAGGATTGAGGAGATGCTTGGCGAACTGGCAGTATACGGGTATAAAAAATAAATTCACGATTGAAAATACCGGAAGGCCCGGGTAAATGCGGGCCTTTTACGTTATTAACAATTTGTTAATAACTTTTGTTAATACACCGTTTACAACAAAGAAGCTATTATCTTTGTTTATATAATGGATTGAATTAAATTTGATCTATCGGGTGAGCGATAAAAGGTTGCTTGAACGATGTGGAACCGGAAAAGGTTACTTAAATGAAGCATAATCCGGTTCGGTCAGACCTTCGGGCCTGCGCATCATGAGAGCCGAAGCCTGAACGATGGGACCAAAAGTCCCGGGTGTTCAGCAGATCGCCGAAAGCCGGAAACGTTCTTTCAACGATTGGGTCACAGGGCTTCAGAAAAGCGGAGGGCTTCGGCCCCGAGTCAACTGAAACCGGAATCGGATCCTTCGGGAATCGGTACCGGAGCCTGAAGGACGCTTCGTCCTGGAAAGTCCTGCCGAAGGGTGGGAACAAAGGGACAGCTGGAGGGTTTTGCTGTAACAGGCATGACCTGAAAGCCCAGGGTTGCAGGAACAGATCGTAAGACCTGGAATGCAACCGATCAGAATAACAGTAATCCGACGCCGTGAGTGGCTTCGGTTGCTTACGACGGATGGGAACTACTCCTTGTGATTAGTTCCCATCATTGTTTGAACCCTATTCTCACCTTATGTCATTTTCAGGACTATCGGATTTTATTGCCTTACTGGATAAAAAAGGTGAACTCAGCAGGATTAAGATCTTTGTCGATCCTGTACTTGAAGTTACTGAAGTCACCGACCGCATAACAAAATCGTATGGGAAAGCCCTGCTTTTCGAAAATACGGGAACCCGGTTCCCTCTCCTCATAAATGCCTACGCTTCCGATACAAGAATGTCCATGGCTATCGGCAGAAACAACCTCGATGAAACCGGAAAGGAAATAGAAGTGCTCTTTAATAACCTCACAAGCACAGGAGGAGCACTGATAAGTAAACTCACCATGATCCCCGGACTGGCCAGACTAACCGGATTTCTTCCTTCAAGAGTCAGCAGGCGTGGATTGTGCCAGCAGGTAGTACAAAAAGAGCCTGATCTTGGTATTTTGCCGGTATTGAAATGCTGGCCTCATGACGGGGGACGTTTTATCACCCTTCCGGTGGTTCATACTGTTCATCCCGTAACGGGAAAAACCAACGCCGGGATGTACAGGATGCAGATACTGGATAAAACCACTACGGGTATGCACTGGCAGCGCCATAAAACCGGGGCCGGTCATTATGAGGCCTGGAAAAAGACCGGAAAGAGAATGCCGGTGTCTGTTTCCCTGGGTGGAGATCCTGTTTATGCATATGCCGCTACGGCACCATTACCCGAAAACATCGACGAATACATTCTTGCAGGCTTCCTGAGAAAGAAAAAGGTGAAACTGGTAAAATGCATTACAAATGATCTTTATGTTCCGGACGATGCTGACATTGTAATAGAGGGTTATGTCGATCCTGCGGAAGAAAATGTCCTTGAAGGACCTTTTGGTGACCATACCGGTTTCTATTCGCTTTCCGATTTCTATCCCCTTTTTCATGTGACCTGTATAACCCATTCGGAAAATGCAGTCTATCCTGCAACAGTAGTCGGGATCCCTCCCTGTGAGGACGCCTGGCTTACCAAAGCGACCGAAAAGATATTTCTTGCCCCGGTGAAGCTCGCCCTGCAACCTGAAATTCAGGATTTTCACATGCCTGATGCAGGTGTTGCTCATAATCTTGTTATTGTTAAAATCAACAAGACATACCCCGGCCAGGGGAAAAAAGTGATTAACTCCCTCCTTGGGGCGGGCCAGATGATGTTTACCAAATACCTTGCTGTTGTAAGTGGTGAAACAGACATCAGAAATTACAGGGATATCCTTCTGGAAATATTCAATAATACAGATTTCCGTACGGACCTTCTGTTCACTTCAGGACCGCTTGATGTGCTTGATCATTCATCCGATATTCTTTCTCTGGGTGGAAAGCTGGGTATCGATGCGACCGTTAAAATGCAGGAGGAACTGGCCGGCAAAAAGGTTTTTACCGGTGATTACATGGAAGAGGCTATTCTGGCATATCTTAAAAAGTTCCCTGAGACAATTGTTAATATCGGTGTACTGCCCGGGCTACCCTTAGCTGCCGTAGCCCTGAAACAGTCGGAAGATCCACAGGCAGTTGAAACGGCGGTAAGAATTTTTTTGGATGCTCCTGCAGAAAGTGTATCGCGGCTAATTCTCACAGTAGATAATGCAGTTGATATAAATGATTGGTATACAGTGGCATGGCAGATGCTCGGGAACACCGATCCTCAGAGGGATATACGGATTATTTCTGATAATTCCATTCTCATTGATGGAACTGTAAAAGCATTCCGAAAAGGTGGTTTTCCCCGCAGATGGCCAAATATTGTATGCTCGGCAGATGAAACAATCAGAACAATTGATCAGAAATGGGAATCCCTGGGAATCGGAGTCTTTATTCCTTCGCCGTCGCTTAAAAATTCAAAACTGTTCCGTGAAGGAAACTCTGAGGTGATGGCTGGTGAGGAATCCTAAATATATTTCTTTATTTTATCAATAAGGTGCGAAGGCTGGAAAGGTTTGCTTATATAGTCATCAATACCTGCCGAGATGCACTTCTCCTTATCACCAAGCATGGCATTTGCGGTGATTGCAATAATTGGAATATGGGTTTCCAATGATGCTTCAAGCACCCTGATTTTCTCCGCTGCAATAAGTCCGCTCATGACCGGCATCTGTATATCCATAAGGATAATATCGTAGTTGCCTGAGGTAAATTTATCGACTGCCTCCTTACCGTCAGAGGCGGTGTCAATACTGCTCACCAGAGGCTTAAGGGTAAGAAGCGTTATTTTCTGGTTGATCAGGTTATCTTCAGCCAGCAATATATTAATGTCTTTCAGCTCCTTATGTACATAGTCCTTACGTGGCAGCTCGATAGTCTTTGCAGTTCCTGCCTGTCCCCCCTGTTCATAAGAAACGTTGGTGAAAGGAAGGCTGATGGTAAGGACCGTGTAGTTCGTTCCGAATTCCTGGATATAAATCCCTTTCCGTGCAGTAATCAGTCTTGCCGCAAGGCTGTACTTCAATTCTTTTTCATCGATAAGCACTATATCCTTGTCGGTTTGAATTCTTATTCCTACAAAGACTTCACGTGCGGTTTCTTTTTCCTTTCTGAGGCTGATATTGACTTTTGTCGGTCTTTCGGAATCATGATTTTCAATTGTGTTGAAAATGTCGAGAAGTATCTGTTTGAGTGTGATCGGATCGCCAAAGCAATCGAAGCCTGATACATCTTTCTTATTCAATATAAAGTCTATGTTGGACTTATCTTTGAGGTTGTAAAGTTCAATTGTGTGCTGTATTGTGGAGAACAGATTAAACCTGATGTGTTTTCTTGATTCAAAGCTCAGATGTCCTGCCGATTTCATTGTTAATTCATTAACAGAACTAACCATGTTTTTGGTTGAGGCAACAAACGTTTCGAGCAGCTCTTTCTGTTTCTTATGCAGATCCGACTCCATGAGCATGTCGGTAATGATTACCAGGTTGTTAAGGGGTTCTCTTATTTTATGTGAGAAGTCGGTTATTACCTTATCTTTAATCTTGTTGGATGCAGCTACATCAAAAAGGGATGTCTTTACTGAACTCAGAAGGTTTGTGGCTTTTTTAACCAGGAATATTCCCAGGGCAGCCGTGGCAATTATCAAAACTCCGGCAGGAAGTTTCAGGTCGAGCAGGATCAGGATGATTGCTACTATGAGTCCCGATATTGCACCGTATGCATAAAGTACTAAATTTTTGAGGTTCTTCTCATAAGTCTCTCCGTCCGGTTGAATAAAATCCCCATTATTCTGGTTTCCGGTATCATTGATCATAATTCCCTATTTTTGACATGTGGTAAAAATAAACAAAATATATGATAAATATACCGGGACTATTATTAACACTCTTTCAGGGAAATCGTTAATTTTGCAAATACGGTATGAATTTTGCGTAAAACAATTAAAGGATTAAAGTGAAAAAGTGATGAAAAAGTTATTCAGGAAAATCATTTCTGTAACTGCTTGTCTTTTAGCAATTTCACTCATTCCGGTGATTGGACAGGTAGCGGAGCAGAAGCAGGAACTGGAAGGGATGGTAAAATACACTCCTGATTTCAGATTCAAGGATGGGATATATATTAATTTCGATCAGGTTAAGCTTAACAGTCCTATTCCAAAAGCCAAGCTGCTTACATCGGCAGATTACAATGATAAGGAATTCTTTAAAGAGCTCATGGAATCAGAAAAGGTCTATTTCTATGATAATATGGGAATCAGACAGGAGATTGACAGATCATCGATCTGGGGATATGCACGCAACGGAGTGTTGTACATTCAGGTACAGGAGAATTTTAACAGAATTACCTTCGTAGGCAATATAAGTCATTTCGTTGCCGACATAACAACTTATGACCCAAGGTATTATAATTATCCTTATGGTTCTTACTATGATCCGTATTATTCATATTATTCTCCGTACAGTTATTATGGTAATTATTATAATCCCTACGGTTCATATTATTCTCCATATTCAAGGAACCTGGCAAGGAGTGAGATCAAGCAATTCATAATAGATTTTGAGACCGGAAAAGTGATGGACTTTGAAATGGATAACACAGAACTTCTGCTGATGAAGGATGCTCAGCTATATGAGGAATATGTTCAGCTTCCCAGGAAGAAGAAGAAGGAGCTTATGTTTGTATACATCCGGAAGTTCAATGAAAAGAATCCTCTGTATTTGCCTGAAACCGAGTAAAATATGAAAAAAACAATTCTCGCCCTGCCGCTTGTTTTATTAACTTTAATCGCTGGCGGACAAGCCCCTTTTCCCTCTAAAAATGAAATAAAGCAATTCGGCGCTTCAAAAACCTGTGTGGTTCTTGAAGATGATCCATTCTCTGCATTTAATGTGTACATGAAAAAGTGCATGAATGAATTCTGGACTGTAACGCCTTTTGAGTTTATTGAAACCGACGAATTTAGTGTCCGGATGCTCAAACCGGAGTATTCGTTCATTATTCTTACGGAAACAAATTATGACAAGGATAAGTCGAATTCGGTATTTAATTTCATTAACCTGTTGCTGGGGAAAAATGTTGAAAAGCTCGGACAGATGCCGGAGATATGTGCAATTCCCCTTTCATTTGCCGGGGAAGATGACATTGAATACGGATATAAGCTGGGTGCCATCCTGATGTTCATTCAAAAGCATGCCCGGCTCATCATGGAAGATCCTTCAAAAACTGGAAGAAGATATCTGAAATTCTATAATGAGAATGTCCCTCAACTTGTAAATAAAACTATTCTGGTGAAACAGGAAGATCTTGCACCTGAAATTGGGACGATTGACAGGATAAAAGCGATTTATTCAAACAAGATTGAAATTGTTCCTGAGGAATCGATTGTAAAAGCAATAGAGTCCAGGGCTGCTTCCACTGTTATCCTGCACAAAGTTGGCCCGGTTGGAGAGATGAAGAAGGATGAGGGATACTGCTTTAAGATGCTGATAGGAACAGACGATGCCAATATGTATTATTACAACCTGCATAGCATCGATAAAGCAAATCCTAACGGTTTACTTCCGGCCGATCTGGCACGTATGGCAAGGTTTGACTAATGCAACAATTCAGTAAACCTGCCGTCTTTTCAATAAACAAACAACATGGAAGAAGTTAGAATTTATTCTGAAACGGAAAGAAACTGGGCGATGCTCTGTCATTTATCAGCCTTTGCCGGCTTTTTCTTCCCGTTTGGCAGTATAATTGGTCCGCTTATCTGCTGGCTATCGCGTAAGGACGAATCGTCATGGGTCAACGAAAACGGTAAGGCAGCGATGAATTTTCAGCTTTCACTTCTTCTGTATATATTCCTTTCTATCCCGTTAATTTTTATAATATTGGGTATACCCATTATCATATTTCTTTATATTCTTAAAATAGTCTGTATCATTATCGGAAGCGTCAAAGCCTCAAAAGGTGAAATGTTCAAATACCCGTTGGCGATTCCGTTTATACAATGACCCACCGTCAGGGGTGTTGAAAAAGATTCTTTGTCTTTATTTTTATACTTTTAAACCCCATCCCCAGCTTCCCCACAAGCTGGCTCCTTCGCTAAAATTGCCCACCGGGCAATTTTTACGCTCGGCCCTCCCTTAAGTCTAAGAGGAAGGGAGTAAAACAATGATATTTAGAATTATAAAGCCCTCCCCTTATTTTTTAAGGGGAGGGTTGGGTGGGGTTTCCAAGAGGTCTATTTCACTTTCTTATGAATTTTTCTTACCTTTCTTTTTTAACGCTCTCCTATATGGGATCAAACGATAAAAAGAAGAAGATCCGAATAGAAAAATTCAGGAAAAAAGATCTTTATCACGATTACCAGCCTGAAAAGAAGAAAAAACTTGGTCGCAGTGAATTTGAAAAACTGCTTCGCGAAAAGGAAATTGAGCTGGTAAAACTCCAGGAATGGGTCAAGGCAAACAAGCTTAAGGTGGTTGTAATTTTTGAAGGACGCGATGCTGCCGGAAAGGGCGGAGTTATCAAAACCATCGCGGGATGCCTTAATCCCAGGATATGCAGGATTGTCGCTCTCAGCATCCCTACTGAAAGGGAAAAGACACAGTGGTATTTCCAGAGATATGTTACTGAACTACCGGCTGCCGGAGAAATTGTTCTTTTCGACAGGAGCTGGTATAACAGGGCCGGTGTTGAGAAAGTGATGGGATATTGTACAAATGAGGAATATGAAGAATTCCTTAGATCCTGCCCTGAATTCGAAAAAATGCTGATCAGGTCGGGGATCATTCTGGTTAAGTACTGGTTTTCTGTGAGCGATCATGAACAGGAGAAACGTTTCCAGGACAGAATCCAGGATCCGACAAAACGATGGAAGATCAGCCCTATGGATGTTGAATCGCGCGATAAATGGGTCGAATACTCAATGGCCAAGGATAAAATGTTCTCATTTACCGATACCAAACAGTCACCATGGTATGTCGTAAGGGCCGATGATAAAAGCAGAGCAAGACTCAATACTATTGATCATTTTCTCTCCCTCATACCATACAAGGATCTTACCCCCAAGCCGTTCAGGCTCCCTCCTTTAAAACATGACGTTGCTTATGTAAGGCCGCCTGTCACAGATCAGACTTTCGTTCCGGAGAAATACTAATATCCTGCCATCTTGCGATCGTACAATACTGCAATCTTATTACATTCACGATGGCATGATCGCACGAGGGCACGATTGCATGACATTTAATAATTCTTTCTTACTTTTACCCCTTAACCTACTATAAGATCAGATGGCGACAAAGCCCTCCATACCAAAAGGAACACGCGATTTCTCAACCGAAGAGATGCTTAAACGTGAATTTATCTTTGAAACTATAAAAAAGGTATTCAGGCTATATGGCTATCAGCCGATTGAAACCCCGGCAATGGAAAACCTTTCAACCCTGCTTGGAAAATACGGGGAAGAGGGTGATAAGTTATTGTTCCGGATACTTAACTCCGGAGATTTCCTTTCAGATACACCGGATGAGGATCTGCTTAAACGCGACACGGGAAAACTATCGGCCCGGATATGTGAAAAAGGTCTGAGGTATGATCTTACTGTTCCTTTTGCCAGGTATGTGGTCCAACATCGTGAAGAGATCACTTTCCCGTTTAAAAGATACCAGATCCAGCCGGTGTGGAGAGCCGACCGGCCGCAGAAGGGAAGGTACCGTGAGTTTTTCCAGTGCGATGTTGATGTTATCGGCAGCGACTCACTGCTGAATGAATTTGAACTCATAAAGATCATTGATAATATTTTTTCTGCCCTTAAGATAAATGTAATCATCATTGTCAATAACAGGAAGATCCTCTCGGGCATTGCAGACTTTATAGGTGAAGGAGGGAGGATGACCGATATTACTGTAGCGATCGATAAGCTGGACAAAATTGGTACCGAAGCCGTCAATACGGAACTAAGGGATAAGGGAGTCTCAAACTCAGCAATTAAAAAGCTCCAACCTTTCCTCCGGCTTAAAGGCGGAACCGTTGAAAAGCTGGGGACTCTTGAGACGCTGCTTAAAGATTCGGAAACAGGAATGCTGGGCATTACCGAACTCAGAACATTGTTCTCATATATCGAATCAGGTGAATTGAAAAGTAAAGTCAGATTTGACCTGACACTTGCCCGCGGACTCAACTATTATACAGGTGCCATTATTGAGGTCAAATCGGTTGATGTTGCAATCGGAAGCATCTGTGGGGGAGGCCGCTATGATAACCTCACGGGGGTATTCGGGCTCGATGGAGTTTCCGGTGTCGGTGTCTCATTCGGCGCCGACAGGATTTATGATGTAATGATGCAGCTTAATCTGTTTGGGAAGGAGAGTTCTTCTTCAACCGATGTTCTTGTACTGAACTTCGGTGAAACGGAAACCAGATATGCACTTAAAATCCTCACCCTGCTGAGAGGTCTTGGGGTGCGGTCTGAGTTCTATCCCGACCAGGTGAAGCTGAAGAAACAGATGTCATATGCCGATTCAAGAAAGATCCCTTATATTATTATTGCGGGGGGTGATGAAATAAAAAGCAACGACCTCATTCTTAAGGTAATGACGTCGGGAGAGCAGAAAAAGATTCCTTTTGATGATCTTAAATCAGTTATTTTGTCGGAACTAAAAGTTAACCCGAGGTAAAAACCTAACTTTGCCATATAATACCTTACGGCAATAAATCCTCTCTTTGCCTCATGTTATCCCTTTGCGGATTCCTTTGTTGCAACTGGTTCAGAAGCTGCAGCCTGTACTGATTTTCAGCCTGATATACTTTTATAACCTTTGCGGGAGGGAGAGCTTCTTTCAGATGTTTGTGGAATGTCACTGCAAGTTCTGTCTCTGCAACCTGCAATTCAATAAGTTTGTCGCCTGCTGCTGACAACTCATTATCACTGAGTGTCGCTCCCTCCTGATTAACTCTTCTGTTCAGTTGCACTCTTTCCATCTGGATCTTAGCCTTCCGGTCCTGGTAATCGTTATATAATGGCCAGAATTTTTCTGCTTCACGCGGAGAAAGATCAAGCTTTCTGGTAAAAAACGCAATTTTATATGATGTGAGCTTCTCCCTGTTCGGATTCTGCGCAAAGGCAGATGAGAAACAGAAAACCAGTAACGCAAAAATTATAGTATACTTTATTTTCATGGCGACGGGTTTATAACAGTTCATAAATTTCATTTTCACTTATATCTTCAAGCATAAGATATTCAATTAATTCTCTGCTGTTTACATCCGGTCCTTCAGGAAAAGGGATTATTGATGCGACACTCTCTTCAAGGGTTGAAAGATCAATATCGTCAAAGTAAGTTTCCGTGAATTCCTGCAGGCTTATCTCAGGTACTTCCATGTTCCTGTTGCCGGGCAGAAAAACCTTTACAGCACCATAGCCAAGCAGAGTGAATACTGCGACCGAAGCGGCAATTGCCAGCCATGGCCTCAGCTTGCGGTATAATCCTTTCTTAAGTACCATTGGTTCACTCCCGGCAGTGGCAGACATAATTTTCCGGTTTACCTCTTCAAAATAATTTTCAGGTATTTTAAACGGATTCTTACGCGGTATGTCTTCTGTTGGTTTCATCTCAAATTATAGATAGTTAATCATTGAAAAGGTTTAATCACCTCCAAGCATTTTTTCAATTTTCTTAACAGCATGGTGATAGGAAGCTTTGAGAGCTCCTTCAGAAGTATTAAGCACTTTGCTCATGTCCTCATATGTCATCTCCTCAAAGTATTTAAGATTGAATACTATCCGTTGCTTTTCAGGAAGTTGAAGGATGGCATTCTGAAGTTTTACTGTTGCTTCATTACCATCGAAATATGTGCTTCCTTCCGGTGAACAGGCAAAAAAGCTTCCAAGATCATCCAGAGAAACGGCTGAATTCCTTTTTCTTTTATTTATCAATGCCAGTGATTCATTTGTTGCGATCGTATAAAGCCAGGTGTAAAGCGAGCTTTCGCTACGGAATTTACCGATATTCCTCCATGCGTTCAGAAATGTATTCTGCAGGGCATCATCTGCATCATCATGTAGTATTACAAGTCTGCGGATATGCCAGTACAGCTTTGGAGTGTATTTTCCGACAACCAGACGAAATCCCTTATTGATATCGGTTTTAAGAACCCGGATTATATCGTTATCCTGATCGAAATTGCTCAATGAATTATCGACTTTATTCTTTGATAGGGAAACTCAGTTAAGGTTTAAAGTTAATTATAACTTTGCTTCCAAAATAACTCATACCCCGATGGCTCTTCAATGTGGAATAATTGGCATTACCAATGTCGGTAAAACAACGATCTTCAACTGTATGTCCGACACAAAAGGTGAAACAAGCACTTTTGCTTTCGGTGCGTCCAAATCGAATATTGGAATAATACAGGTCCCTGATCAAAGATTATATGAGCTTGAAAAACATCAGGTTACAAATAAGATCGTTCACACCACTGTCGAAATTGTAGATATTCCCGGTCTGGCAAAAGGCTCAAACAAGGGTGAGGGTATGGGCAACAAATTCCTTGGAGATATAAGGAACACTGATGCCCTGATCCATGTCCTCAGATGCTTCGACAGTGAGGCATTACCTCATATTGATGGATCCGTTGATCCTGTAAGGGACCTCGAAACAGTGGGTCTCGAACTGCAGGTGAAGGATCTGGAATCAGTCGTAAAAAAGACTGAACGTCTGAAAAGGGCAGCAAAATCAGCCGACAAGGATGCGATGCATGGAGTAGAGGTGCTGGAGCGGTACATAGAACATTTCGAAGGTTTTAGCGATGCAAGGACACTGGCCGTGAAGGATGAGGATAAAAAATATATTGACGACCTGTTTCTCCTTACAATGAAACCTGTAATGTATGTGTGTAATGTGGATGAGAGATCGGCTATTGCCGGCAATCATTTTGTTGACAGGGTAAAAGAATATCTTAAAGATAAAGACACCGAGATACTCGTTATTGCCGGTGCCATTGAGGCGGATATAGCTGAACTGGAAAATATCGATGACCGCAAAGCGTTCTTAAAGGACATAGGTCTGGAGGAGCCGGGTGTTGACAAACTTGTTAGGGCAGCTTACAGACTTCTGGATCTTCAGACGTTTTTTACTGTAGGCCCGAAAGAGATAAGGGCCTGGACAATAAAAAAAGGAATGACTGCCTCAAAAGCGGCTGGTGTGATTCACAGTGATCTTGAACGGGGGTTTATTAGAGCAGAAGTAATGAGATATCAGGATTTTATTACACTGGGTTCAGAGCACGCCTGCAGGGAAGCCGGAAAGTTACTGATAGAGGGCAAAAACTACATTGTCGGGGACGGTGATATTTTGAATATCAGGTTCAACGTCTGATTATGGTGTATGATAAAACGGTTAAAGATCATATTGTTACTTTTGCCCTTAATTACATTCAGGTGTTTTCCTCAGATCACTGCCGGTGATGACCTGCTGAGGGAGGTAATCAGGCAATACGGGCAGGTCAGGATCACTCTCCCGTTTCCGGGAACCGAAAATTTCAGCGAACTTTCCCGAAACGTATCCGTAAGTTCATTCAAAGAAAAAACAGTTGAAATTGTTCTTTCGCAACTGACTGTTGAATGGTTCATTTCGCAGAATATTGACTATCAGATTGTTGAGAGAGCTGATAGTAAGTCAATAATTACATCCTCAGATCTGAAGAATGCGATGGAGTGGGATAGCTATCCCACATATACGCAATATGATTCCATATTGAAAAGCTTTACTGAATTGTATCCGGATTTGTGCAACCTGGATACCATAGGGACAAGTATTAGCGGTAAACTGGTACTTGTACTTAAGATTTCCGACAATGTATCAGCTGATGAAGATGAGCCTGAAACCTTTTATACCTCATCGATACATGGGGATGAAACCGGTGGATTCATACTGATGCTTCACCTTGCGGACTATCTGTTAAAGAATTATAATTCCGACAACAGGGTCAGGAACCTTGTCGATAATCTGGAGATCTGGATCAATCCTCTTGCCAATCCCGATGGTACCTACCCGACAGGAAATACAATTTCCAATCCGACAAGGGGAAATGCTAACGGTTATGACCTGAACCGGAATTTCCCCGATCCTGAATTGCCCGGAATGGTAATTCAGAAGGAAAATGTGGATATGGTCAGATTTTTGAGGGAACACAGATTTACAATTTCATCAAATTTCCATTCCGGAGCTGAGGTAGTTAATTATCCCTGGGACAGCAGGTGGTGGCTTCATGCCGACGATGACTGGTTCTATTCCATCAGCAGAAAATATGCCGACACTGTCCATAATCATTCGGTCGCAGGGTACATGACATTTCTTGATAATGGCGTAACAAATGGATACGACTGGTACACGATAAACGGTGGACGCCAGGATTTTGTTACTTATGAACTGCAGGGCCGGGAGGTCACGATTGAACTGGATGATGCATACATTACTCCTGCTGCACAGCTCAATTCATTGTGGGAGTACAACTGGAGGTCCCTCATTGGTTACCTTGAAAATGCACTCTATGGAGTCCATGGACTAGTAAAGGATGCTGATACCGGGGAGCCTGTTCATGCCAGGGTATTTATTACAGGTCATGACAGGGACAACTCACATGTATATTCCGATTCAATAACAGGAAGGTTCGTCAGGCTCCTGGAGCCAGGTACCTGGAATCTGGATTTTTCGGCTGAAGGGTATGTTGATAGCCATGTAAGGGATATAATTGTTAATCAAGACCATGCAACTGATCTTACTGTTGAGATGATCCCGTTCATTAATCCGGTTGATACGACCGATACACCGGTGCCCGTTCTTTATCCCAATCCCGCCAATGATTTTCTGAAGGTCGTCCTTCCTCAAACCCTGTTTGGAACGGTTAGCATCCGTATATATAATACCAAAGGAATTAAGATGAAAGATTATATCGCACAGACAACCGGGGATATACCTTTGCAGATTGATGTTAAAGATCTCACGGGAGGTGTATATATACTGATAGTCAGAAATATTGTTACGAACAAAACAGAGAAATGCAGGTTCGTGGTCGCCTTGAAATAATATCCTGCTTTTACAGATTATCATTTTCCGTTGCTTCTCCGGGTAAAAAAGTTATTTTTGAGCGATTATTCGGGAAGCAAAATTAATATTTAAAAGAGGATTCGTTTTTATGATGGAGAAAAAAATTCTTAAGTATACTGGCATAGTTTTTATATTATCATTTTTATATCTGAATATTTACGGGCAGGGTGCTTATCTGCCTCCGGAAAAACCAAAGCTTGTTATCGGAATAGTGATAGAACAACTGCGGTATGATCAGTTGGAAAAATTCCGGAACAGGCTAAGTGAGAACGGCATAAGGAAATTGTTGAATGAGGGAGCCTATTTTCAGAATGCAACATTTCAATTTATGCTCCCACAATCTGCCCCGGGACATGCGACGATAGCCACGGGTGCAGAACCTTCCCAGCATGGGATTCCTTCGGATAACTGGTATCTTCCGCTTAAAAACGAACTTATTTATTGTACGAAAGACCTGTCTGTCGATCCGGTGGGCGGAAGCTATGAGTCGGGCCTCCATTCCCCTGTGAACCTGCAGTCTTCCACCTTCTCCGATGAGCTCAAAATGGCAACTAACAAAAAAGCAAAAGTATATTCGGTCGGACTGAAGGAGAACCCGGTCATTTTCTCGGCAGGTCATGCTGCTGACGGAGCTTTCTGGTATGACAGAATAACCGGGACATGGATGACGAGCACTTATTACACCGACTCTCTTCCAGGATGGATAAATGATTTCAATGCGATGAGTTACCCGGATGCGTACCTTAACAATTCATGGATGCTGTTTATGTCGCCGGAAAATTATGCCGATTGTGTTCCTGATACCAATGAGTACGAGGCAGGTTTTGGCGGAATAAATTATTTCCCCTATGATCTGAAAAAACTTAGCCCTCCGGCAAAAGGGAAAAATATCCGTGATTATTCTTTACTCAGGGAGACACCGTTCGGAAACACGTTGACAACTGACTTTGCAATTAAGCTAATTGAGAAGGAAGGATTGGGTATTGATGATGTAACTGATTTTCTTTCAGTTTGTTATGCTTCAACTGATTATATTGGTCATCGTTTTGGTCCATCCTCGTATGAGATGGCAGATGCAATCCTCAGACTCGACAGGGATATTGAGACCCTTATGAAGTATCTGACCGATAATCTCGGAAAACGTAATATTCTGGTCTATCTGACCTCCTCACATGGAGTGGCCGAAATACCGGCAGTTCTTGAAAACAACAGGATCCCAACCGGCTATTTCAGGCCAAATCAGGCACTGCAGCTTCTGAGAAGCTATCTGAATGCAATTTACGGTGAGGGAGACTGGATTAAGGGATATGTAGAGAATCAGATTTTTCTGAACCGGACTCTTATTGAAGACGCAAAGATACCTATCGAGGAGGTTCAGAGAAAAGTTGCAAGATTTTTAGTACAGTTTTCAGGTGTTGCATCAGCCTATCCGTTTTCTTCATTTGAATCAAATGATTTCGGGAACGGAAACCTTAAAAAAATAATTAACAATTTCAGCCACCAGAGATCAGGCGATGTTATTGTGACTCTAAGTCCCGGGTGGGTTGAGAAGGAAGATGACTATGTTACGGATCATACTTCTCCTTATGAGTATGATGCTCATGTACCGCTTATCTGGTATGGCTGGGCGATTAACAGGGTTACGGTTGCAAGAAAAGTGAACATGACTGATATTGCAGTGACACTTTCAGCACTTTGCAAGGTGCCTTATCCGAATGCATCCACCGGGGAACCAATGTTTGAATTATTCAGATAGCCGTATTTTATCCCTTACTTCGCAGGCTTCGGTCAGGAACCCGGGATTTTTCTCGCATTCGTTGCCAAGGACAATAAGGTCGGCACCTGCTTTGAAAATCACTTCAATTTCGGTTTTATTCCTGACGCCTCCGCCCACAGCCAGCGGGACAGATATGTATTCCCTGACAGTTCTGATGACATCAGCAGGCATGGGATTAAACGCTCCGCTACCTGCATCGAGGTATATCATACTGAGTCCCAGCATCTCTCCTGCAAGGGCTGTAACTGCAGCGATATCTGGCTTGTCAGCAGGAATTGCTTCAGTCTGGCTTATATATTCCACCGATGTTTTAGATCCGCAACCGATCAGAATATATCCCACGGAGATCAGTTTTTCCCGGACACCCTTAAGATACGGTGCAGCGATCACATGATTTCCGATGAGCAGCTCCGGATTCCTGCCCGAGATAAGGGAAAGGAGCAGGATGGAATCCGCTTTATGGCTAAGTTGCAGGAGATTACCCGGAAAAAGAACCACCGGGATTGAGCAATATTTTTTGATTGAGCTGATCAGATAGTCTATATTGTTGAAAGTGAGACTTCCGCCGGTCATTATATAGTCGACCCTGCATTTGATAGCAATATCAAGGATCCTGTTCAGCTCATCACTGCTGACCTTGTCAGGATCGAGCAACAAGGCTATGCTGTTCTTTCCCGGGAACTTTATTGTTTCCATAATTCTTTTTTGTCCATACTATTGCATAATTATCGTACCTGGAATAATAGAGAACAAATGATTCATTGATTTTCACTGTATGAACCTTCCCTGTTATTTCCCCGGATTCCTTTACCTCGAAGGGTTCAATAGTTAAATTCTTCCTGATGCTGATCCCTTCCTTGTCGCAAATCTTGTAAAGGGATTCCTTTGCGCACCAGTGAATATACAAGTGGTATTTCCGGTCGTTGACGTTTTTAGTTACTTTTTCCTTCCTGTTAAGGAATTTGAATGCAATTGCACCAATGTTTGTGCTCATGTATTCCAGATCGATCCCGACTCTTTCATTACCGCTGCACAGGATCGCTGTCAGCTTATGGGAATGCGAAATGCTTATAAATCTTGAACCGTCTTTCAGAAAAGGTTTATTGTTTTTATTGTAAACGATTCTTGCATCCTTTCCGAGCATTTCGGCGAGCAATGCCCTGACACTCAGGAACTCCAGCCTCCTTGATGTACTTTTGAAAACCTTGTATCTTTTCCTGTCTTCTTCATCCAGATCCACCATACAGAGAAGAGTCTTGATGTCCTCTTCTATTTTCCAGACTCCAAGGATAGTGGATTCGTTGAGAATATGTTTTGTGATACAACCCATTAGTTATGCTCCCTGTATTATTCCCATTTCAGGGTTTCAATCAGATGAACGACATCTTCTCTGAAAAAATCAATAACCGGTGCCAGTGAATCGGAATTCGGCTGTGCGGCAAAGTAGAGTGATCCTCTCAGGTAGTGGTTAATACTGTCGGTTACAAAGAACTGAACAGCCGTGGCAGTATTGCCTTTTAGATCATAAAGGATCCCGAATACCCTTTGCTCCGGATTATTGATAATATGTTCATTAATCGCATCTGCTTTTATAATATGATTTTTAACATTCATCTGATAGGTTTGTTCTATCAGGTTCTCAAGATCGTTATTAATCTCCATATATGTCAGGTGGATCTTTGCCTTGTAAGACGGGAACTCAATGTTGAACCAGCCCGGTTCGGAAAGGTTATCAGGATTTAAGGAGAGCTTCCCGTATGCGGGATATTCAAATGAAAGCGGCAGCCCCGCAGCCCTGGCAGAGCTCTTTTCCAGGTAAATATATCCGCGGTCCGGGAGATCGATCCTGAAATAGCCCTTTGGTCTGGGAACTGCCACGTCTCTGCAACCCCAGGGAATGATAACAATAATTATAAATACCAGAAGATTACTCTTTCTCAGGTTTACCATTATATGCTTTTATTTCGACGCGTATCTCCTTGATTCGTCTTCTGTCGGCTGATTCTATTGTGAATGTGAAATTCTTATATTCAATTGTCTGATCCTGTTCAGGTATTTCACCTGTTAATTCAAGAATAAGACCGGCAAGTGTTTCGGATTCTCCCCTGACATCTTCGAACGGATCGCTTGTAAGGTTGAGTATCCTTATCAGGTCGTACAGCAGTGTTTTCCCTTCAAAAACAAAGGTTTTTTCATCGATTTTCCTGTAAAGAAACTCATCCTCATCGCTTTCATCGGTAATTTCACCTACTATCTCTTCAAGAATATCCTCAAGCGTAACTATACCGGATGTGCCTCCGTATTCATCAATTACAACTGCCATATGGTTTTTTTTTAACTGAAACTCCTTCAGCAGGTCATTGATTTTTTTTGTTTCCGGCACGAAATAGGGAGTTCTGAGAAGAGATTGCCATTTAAAGTTGCCGGGATTATTCATATAAGGCAGGACATCCTTTGCATACAGGATACCTTTTACGTTATCGAACGATTCCGAAAAGACAGGGATCCTCGAATAACCTGAATTAATAATAACTGAAATCACCTGGTTGAATTGTGACCGGATATCAACTGCCGTGACATCGATCCTCGGGCACATAATGGCGCTTACGTTTATATTGCCAAAATTTACTACCCCTTTAAGTATTTTTTCATCCTCATCAAGCTCGTCTGTGGTTTGTTCCAGGGCATCTGAGATCTCATCCATGCTGATGTTTGTCCGCAGAGTACCTGAACGCCGTTTCAGAACCGAGATGGAATGAACGAATAATGCTGTTAAGGGGCGGAGTATAAATTCCAGTGTGGCAAGGGGAAATGCCATAAAGAGAGCCAGAGAAACGTTATTTTTCGGATTGAACAGTTTTGGCAGGATCTCACTGAATAGAAGAAGCAGTAATAGGATTACCACAGCTTCAAAAAGGAGAATGGTGAAAGGCCTGGTGCTTAAATCAAAGATTCCGGCACCGAAAAATGCTGCCATCAGCACAAATACAACATTAATTATATTACCTGAAACCAGTATAGTTGACAGGAGTTTCTCAGGCATACCACAGAGCCTCGCTACAGTTCGCGACCTTCTCGTATTTTTTTCCCTGAAGCTGTCAATCTCATCTGAGCTGAATGAAAAATAAGTCATTTCAGACGCCGACAGCAATGCTGAGGCAAACAGGAGAATGATCAGGATAATGAGTCCTGTAACTGTTTTAAAATCAGGAGGATTGATAATTGATCCAGCAAGAAGTAAAGAATATGAATGTGCATATTCCGTTTCCAATTCAATAAATTTTAATGAAACAAATTAAAAGGGCAGATCATCCTCATTTTGTCCTGTTTCGGGCCCGATGCCGGCAGGTCCGCCCGGTCCTGATTCATCTCCGTTTGCAGGTCCGTTACCGGCCATGTTCTTGTCAGTGTATGCCCCCGGAGTCTGGTAGGGGGTACCCGGTTCACTTACCTCTGAAGCCGGTGAACCTTTCCCTGAAGCTTCATTTCTGCCTTCCGTCTGTCCCTGGTAGGTCCCCGGTGCCTGTTTCCTTTCAAGAACCAGCATGGTATCGGCCAGGATTTCGGTTATATACTTGTTATTTCCGTCTTTATCAACATATGACCGGGTTTTAATCTTCCCGATAATATAAAGCTGGGAACCTTTCTTTACTGTCTTTTCGGCGACCTCAGCAAGTGCCCGCCAGAGAACTATGTTATGCCATTCGGTTGATGTGATTATCTCACCCTGCTGATTGGTATAGGTTTCACTAGTGGCGAGGGGAAAGGTCGCTTTTGCAACACCTTTGTCGAAATACCTGACAACAGGGTCCTTTCCAACATTTCCGACGAGTATTACTTTGTTGATTGACATGTAGTTATCCAATTAAATATTTCGAACTAACAGGATTGTAAAGTTAAGAAAAAAACAGCTTTCTGCAATTCCGGGGGGATTAATTGGAAAAAACGCACTATATCAGCAATTTATATTATTTGTTTGCGTATCTTTAAATTATTGTCTTTTTGATGCAAACCCGTTGATTGTAAAAGGAGCATCTGTCTATTTCATTGGATTTAAGGCAATAATAAATTTTTTTTTGGAAAAATTATTATTTAACTGTTTGGCTTTAAATAAATAATATTTTTATATTTGCAAGATTGAAAAAAAACGTATACTCAAAATAATTTGTTGAATCTTAAACTTCAAGAAAATGACTAAAGCAGACATTGTCAATGAAATCGCCAAAAACACTGGTATTGAAAAGGTAACTGTACAGAAAACTGTCGAAGCCTTAATGGAAACTGTAAAGCACGCAATGGTAACCGGTAATAACGTTTATCTCAGGGGTTTCGGAAGCTTCATCGTGAAGAAAAGAGCTAAAAAAACTGCAAGAAATATTTCAAAGAATACCACAATTATCATTCCTGCACACAACATCCCGGCTTTCAAACCAGCCAAA
>CAZKMH010000017.1:0-20092 GCA_964553395.1 uncultured Rikenellaceae bacterium
ATCACTGTAAGATGACGATGATATCCAGAATGTGTATCATAATCTGGAAATGACAGACGAACTGGCAGATGCACTTGAGTAGCATGTGAAATTATGAAAAATATACCTGTACTGATTTTATCTCTCTTTGTTATTTATTCCTGTAAAAAGGAAAATAGTGAGACAAAATGGGAAGATTCATTCGGACAGGGGAATGCACTTTTTGTAACATCTGCACCCGATTCGGGTATCATTGCCTGTGGCATTCTTGACAACAAGCCATATCTGATAAAACTTTCGAAAGATAAAACACAGGAAGCCGATTACAAATCGGGGAGAGCTGGCTTGTTCAGCTCGGTTTGGCCCGGCAATTCATTTTATATTACGGGAGGAAGCTCCGACGGGAAAATGCTGCTCGCCAGGATCGACAATGAGGGAACCGAAGTCTGGGATACAGTAATTGCTGCAGGATTTAATGTTGACCGGACAGATATAAAATATACGGGTAACGGAACACTTCTGGCAGTCGGAACCGCCAGTGCGGAGCTCACAGGTTCAGGGGCGGGCGGGCTCAGTTTCATCAGGTTCGACACTGCAGGGCATGTAATTGAAAATAAGGAAATTACAGAAACAGAATTAATCTCTGCTGAAAGAATCTTCCTTGATAATCAGGGTAACATATTTCTTCCTCTGACAAGGCAGGTCATCGGTGCAAAAACAAGGGCCAGCGTGGCAAAATATAACAGCGACTTTCAGAAATTATGGGAGACAGTGCTGTCGAATAATCCCGGCTTTTCTGCTGCTTCCTACGGTGTAACCGGTGACGGTGCAGGTAATATTTATGTAGCAGGCAAGACAGAAGTATCAAAAGAATCAGGAACTCTGGATAATTCATTTTTAGTATCGCTGGGTCCGTCAGGAACGGTACGCTGGAAGAAATACCTTGAAAATGCCAATACCGGAACGGATCTGATGTTAAGCGACAATATAATTATAATGCTGAACAGAAACTGTTTCGTTGTCAACGTGGCAAATACGGATGACGGCGCTGAAGCAGACCGGGTCCGCATGTTTGAAGTATGTGACCCGTATGACTCTGATGCGAAAGGTTCAAGTCTTGACCTGCATTATGACGGGAGTATCCTGGTTGGTGGTAAGAAAGGTAATAGTTTCTACATCGCCATGAAACCTTTTACACCCTGATCTGTTGTGTGATAAGAAATTGAGTCGGGAACACGTTTTAATTCTGTATTTGAAGTATTAACTTTGCCTCATGATCAGAAAGACTTTATTACTTTTTGTCATTTTTCTTCTGGCAGGTGATTTATGCAGATCGCAGGCATTTATCAGGACAGCTGATCTTATGAGGCGACCCGATGAAGGATCCGGAAAGGGCACTCTTAATATTGTCCAGGACCGGGCTGTTGATACTCTTTTAAGCCGCTATATTCTTTCAAACAAAAGAATCAGAACCATAGAAGGTACTCAGGGAATACAGGGTTTCAGAATTCAAATATATTACAACAATGCCAGAAATGCCCGTGAAGAATCGGCAAGAACCAGGGCTGATTTCATAAATAAATTTCCCGACATTGTTTCATATGCACAATACCAGGAACCAGGCTATTTTATGGTCAGGGCAGGTAACTACAGAACAAAATCTGAGGGTTATAAAGACCTTCTGTCCATCCGTAAAGAGTTTCCCAATGCCTATCTGGTGCCGGCGGTGATCACGTACCCGGGAACGATAAAAAAATAACTATGAGCGATAGCATCAGACATGAATGCGGCATTGCAATGCTTCGATTGCTAAAGCCGGTCAAATACTATATTGATAAATACGGTAACTGGGATTATGGTCTCCAGAAGATGTACCTGATGATGGAAAAACAGCATAACAGGGGACAGGATGGAGCAGGAATCGCCGGTATCAAGCTTAATGTTCCGCCAGGGAACAGGTATTTATTCAGACAGAGGTCAAACAGGGCTGATCCGATAAAGGAAATTTTCGGACTTATTTATGATGATATTCAGAAAATTACCGGAGCTAATGATGCAAGATTACTTGCTCCGGATTTTATAAGGGAAAAGGTTCCATATGCATGCGATATTTATCTGGGTCATTTGCGATATGGTACTTATGGACATTATACGATTGATTATGTCCATCCTGTGAGCCGTGAAAATAACTGGAAATCAAAGAACCTTGTGATGGCCGGCAACTTCAACCTTACAAACGTCGGTGAAGTGTTCAACAGTCTTATCGATCTGGGACAAAATCCTGTTGATTTCTCTGACACTGTAACGATCCTTGAAAACATCGGTCACCGGCTTGATGAGGAAAATGAAAGGCTTTTCAGGCATTTCAAAGCAAAGGGGTATTCCAAAAAAGAGATCTCACCACTCATTGAAAAAGATCTCGATCTGGTAACTGTTCTTCAGAAAGCAAGCCGTAACTGGGATGGAGGATATGCCATGGCCGGAATGGTCGGACATGGAGATGCATTTGTAATAAGGGATCCGGCCGGAATCAGACCTGCTTTCTATTATATTGATGATGAGGTGGTTGTTGTGGCTTCCGAACGACCCGTTATCCAGACCATCTTTAACATAAGAACAGATAACGTAATTGAACTTCCACCCGCTCATGCAATTATTGTCAAAGCTTCAGGGAACATTTCTATTGAGAAAATCAGGGATGAAGCCGAGCCCAAAAAGTGTTCCTTTGAGAGAATATACTTTTCACGCGGAACTGATAAGACAATATACCGCGAAAGAAAAAAACTTGGTGAGATCCTGACCCAGCCTGTACTTAAAGCTATCGGTTATGATCTTGACAATACTGTCTTTTCATATATACCGAATACTGCAGAAAGTGCATTTTACGGCCTGATAAAAGGAGTGGAGGATTATCTGAACCAGTCTAAAATTGAGGAAATATTAAAAAAAGGGAATAGCCTTTCAAGGGAAAAGCTTACGGAGATAATCAATCACCGGCCAAGAGTTGAAAAAATCGCTGTAAAGGATGCTAAACTCAGGACATTTATTACAGAAGACGCTGCACGAGATGACCTTGTCGGACATGTTTATGACGTTACATATGGGGTCATAAGGCGGGGATTAGATAACCTTGTTGTTATCGATGATTCGATAGTGAGAGGTACCACCCTGAAGCAGAGCATAATCAGGATACTCGACAGGCTGAGTCCCAAAAAGATTGTTGTCGTCTCATCATCACCCCAGCTGAGATATCCTGACTGTTACGGGATTGACATGGCCAAACTGGGCGATCTGATAGCCTTCAGGGCTGCTATTGAATTGCTGAAGGAGTCGGGCAGGGAGAAGCTGATAAGGAAGATCTACGAAGATGCAAAGATTGAGCTGACGAAACCGGTAGAGGAGATCAGAAACCTCTTAAAGGAGATCTATAAACCCTTCTGTCCCGAAGAGATTTCCCGTAAAATCTCATCAATGCTCAGATCTGAAGAGATCACCGCGGAGGTTGAGATCGTTTACCAGTCGATTGATGGACTCCACCTGGCTTGTCCGGGGCATACGGGCGACTGGTATTTTACAGGAAATTACCCGACCCCCGGTGGTAATAAAGTAGCTAACCAGTCTTACATAAATTATATTGAGGGAACAAATGCGAGAGCCTATTAACGCCTGTGCGAGAACCAGGGGATCATAAAATCCTTCATATAGGAAGCGAGATGCCTGTTGATCTTTTCTACGTATATATCCCTGAGCGTTATCATGATGCCTGTTTCCTCAACATTACCGAACTTATGATTGATGAAAGTACCGAATGTACGCATCGTCGGTGAAAGGTTCATATATGCATTGATAAGGGGAGGTATGTTTTCACCCAGTTTTCTTACTTCAGCTGAAAGTATTTTGTAATTTTCCTTGTAGCGGGTGCCCTTGAACAATTTCTTCATCTCATCCTCGTGCAGGTCAATATTTGCAGGCTCGATCGGAGTCATCAGATTATCAGGATCATTGAAATGTTTTTTAAGGAAATAAAGGATCATGTTCCTTGCACTCTGGTGAAAATGAGGGTACATGGTCACCTTTCCGAAAAGATATTTAATATGATGATTATCAAGAAAGAGCGCACCAAGTCCATCCCAGAGGTTATCCAGCGCATAAAGGCTTTTTCTTCCCCTGGCCTTTGACTGGTAATCGGGATGAACGAAAGAACGACCAAGTTCCATCATGTGCGGATAATACTTTGAAAGGAATTTTTTGGAAAAATTGAAATATATTGAAGAGGCAAGTTTATTGATATCACACTGAAAACAGCCTTTCGGAGGGAAATAATAACGATAGCCACCGATTACCTCCCTGTTGTCAGGATCCCACACTATCAGCTGCTTCTGCGGATCATCCTTTGCCGTATCAAAATTGTCGATATCAATAGCATGACCGGTTCCTCCTCCGGCATGCCGGAAAGTGATCTCCCTGACCCTGCCCACTTCCTGCATAAGAACCGAAGACTCATTGTTATCGAAAATATAAACTTCATTATTGCCATTGTTTGTCTTGCGAAGAAGCCTCTCTTTAGTAAGCTCTGCAATTATTTGGTCTAAAGGCAACTGTTCAACAATGGCTTCCATTTCCTTTTATTATAAAAGAAGTTCGCATATATTAAATAAAAAATCGGACGCAAATTTAATATTTTTTTATTCCATTATTAACGGGGAATAAATGAATCCAGTTCGTATGATCTGGATTTGACCCATTCAGCCCAATCGGAGGGTGATTTTGAATTGTCGAAAGTTTGCCACGGGATAACCTTACCGAAAACAAGTGAAATATCCTTCTCCCTCTGACGGAACATTTCCCGCGGAAGATACAGCATTTCTATATTCACCCTTATACCGAAGAGATTCCGCAGGTTTGAGAAATTATAAAAAAAGTTGGAATTTCTGCCTGAGAAGTAAGCAGGAATGATATCGCGTTTATGTTGTATTGCCTTGGATATAAAGCTTTTATGCCATACCAGGTCTTTAATGACCCCATGCTTCTTACGGGAGCAAAGTCCGGCGGGAAAATAGAGTATCTGGCTGTCGGAGGCATATGTCTCTTCGAGAAGTCTTACAGCATCCTTTGCCTGTCCTCCGTGCTTATTTACCGGAAGAAATATCCCTGAGAAATTCTCAAGATTCATCAGAAGGTCATTGACCGGGAATTTAATGTTGCTATAATGCTTCGAAAGTTCATCCATGAAAACCAACCCGTCAAGACCGCCGAGCGGGTGGTTCGAAACAAAAAAATACCTGCCTTCTGCAGGAATATTCTCCCGTCCGTATACCTGGTACCTGATGCCCATGGTTTTAAGCGATGCCTTAATAAATTCGGCATCCCTCAATTTGGCATGCTCGCTAAGAAGGAAGTTTATATCGTCCTGGTGGATAATCCTTTTCAGATAATTTATAATGAATGAAGGAATTACTTTTGTCAGTGCAGGATTCCTGGATCGCAGGACTTTCTCAACATCAATCTGGAGGACGGGTTTATTTCCAACGGACTCATCCATTTGCTTCGAAAAATTGTTATGAATGCAAAAATACCAAATTTATTCATCTAAGGTTTATCCCGGTTGATCTCTCTTTCTCAGGTAGAAGCAGGCAGACCATCAAAAAAGTTTTCAACAATAAGGTAAAAAAGTGGAGGAAAGTGGGGTAAAGTGGATATTTATTACTTATTTTAGCGGATTAATTACATAAAAGGGTCATGGCCTCATTTATTGGCGATTATACGTGCAAGGTAGACGTCAAGGGAAGGATAATCCTTCCGATGGCGTTCAAAAAGCAAATGCCTGCTGACGCAAATGACCATTTTGTCGTGAGGAAAGACATTTTCGAAAACTGTCTGGCTCTCTATTCGATCGAGGATTGGAACCGGCAGCTGGATAAGATCAGGAAGAAGATCAATCCGTATAACCGTGAACACAACAAATTCCTGAGAAATTTTTTCAGAGGAGCGGCTGATCTTCCACTCGACAGCAACAACCGGATGCTTGTGCCAAAAAGACTACTTGATCTTATCGGGGCCGGAAGAGATGTAGTCCTGGCAGCCCGGGATGGAAGGATCGAAATCTGGTCTGTGGAAACTTTTGAATCGACAGGTATGCCTGCTGATGACTTTGCCGATCTGGCAGAAAAACTATTGGGAGGTACAATCAACGAGTCCGAAGAATAATGGTCTATCATATCCCTGCACTGCTGGATGAATGTATAGAAGGGCTTAATATCCGGCCTGACGGGATATATGTTGATGCTACTTTTGGCGGCGGCGGGCATTCAGGGGAGATCCTGAAACGGCTTCAAACAGGAAAACTTATTGCATTTGACCAGGATAAGGATGCAGGCAAAAATGTTCCGGACGATAATCGGTTCCTGTTTCTTAATCAGAATTTCCGGTTCCTCAGAAACAATCTGAGATTTAACGGGATTGAATCCATCGACGGACTACTCGCCGATCTGGGAGTATCATTCCATCAGTTTGATGAGCCTGAAAGAGGATTTACATTCCGCTATGATGCCCCCCTGGATATGAGAATGAACAAAAGCGGAACGCTCACGGCTGCAGATCTGATCCAGACACTTGATGAACATCACCTGGCTGATATATTTTATAATTACGGCGAACTGAACAATTCCGGGAGAGTTGCCCGGGAAATAATTGCTGCAAGAAAGATCAGGCCCGTAAAAACATCCGGCGATCTGATGTCAGCAATTAAAAAACTGGTGCCGGTAAGACAGGAGCATAAATTCTATGCCAGGATTTTTCAGGCTCTCAGAATCGCCGTCAATCATGAGATCGAATACCTGAAAGAGATGCTGCTGCAGACTCTCGATGTGTTAAAACTGGAAGGACGCCTGGTTATAGTTACCTATCATTCCCTCGAGGACAGGGTTGTCAAGAACTTTATGCGGACCGGAAATTTTGAGGGGATTGAGAAAAAAGATTTTTATGGGAATCCTGAAACCCCGTTCAGGATACTGAATAAAAAAGGAATAACTCCCGGTAAAGAAGAAATATCAAAAAACAACCGGGCCCGAAGTGCAAGATTAAGAATTGCTGAAAAGATCTGAGAATATGGCAGAAGGCAGCACAGGACAGAATAATAAGAAAAAAACAGGAAGTTTCCTGAAGGAGCTTCTCAGCGGTAGCATGATCACTGAGAAGATCATTCTAAAAAACCTGTGGTATGTTCTTCTGATCACACTCCTTGCAGCGATTTACATAGGCAGCAGGTTCAATGCCGAGAAAATTACACGTGAAACGACAAGGCTTCAGCGTGAAGTCAGGGAACTCAGGTCCGAATCGCTTGCAACATCGGCCGAGCTGATGTTTATAAGCCGGCAATCGGAAGTTTACAGACTGGTCAAAGAAAAAGGACTGAACCTGGAGGAAATGAGAACTCCTCCTTATAAACTGCTGGTAGAGAAATAGAAAGATGGCAGTAAGGGATGAAATAGTATGGCGTAGCGGCATTGTTTATTTTGCAGTGGTACTTATTGCGGTTGCCATCCTTATCCGCATTCTCGTCCTTCAGTTCGTGCAGCATGGTAAATGGGCTGACATGAGTGAAAAATACGTTTACCAGACTACCGAAATGCCTGCAAACAGGGGAGACATCCTGGCATATGACGGACGTCTTCTTGCCAGTTCGGTTCCATACTACACAATTTACATGGATACAAAAAGCACCGGAATGTCAGCATCCACATGGTCAAAAGGCATTAACGGATTGTCGGCAGGACTGGCAAAGCATCTGGGAGTGAGATCAGCGGCTGAATGGAAATCATTAATAACGGAAGCCCGACGCAAAGGGGACCGGTATTTTCTGATTAAGAGAAGGGTGGATTATGAGACACTAAAAGAACTCAGAAAGCTCCCGATCTTCAGGGAGGGACAATACAGGGGAGGTATGGTAGCACAGGCTGAGAACATACGGGTGCGCCCAAACAACGAGCTTGCTGCCAGAACGATAGGTTACCTGAATCAGGGTAATGAAGGAACCGTGGTTGGTATTGAAGGTTCCTTCAACAAAGAACTTGCCGGAAAGAACGGGATGGTCATAAAGCAGCGGCTGACCGGCGGTGACTGGATCACGGTCGCCGGAGCCGGCAGCATTGAATCAAGGGACGGGAATGACATTATTACCACAATAGATATTGATCTCCAGGATGTGGCATCATCAGCACTTGCGAACCAGCTAAGTAAACATAATGCTCATCACGGGTGTGCAATTGTGATGGAAGTTGCCACAGGCGATATCCGGGCGATAGCAAACCTGGAGATAGGCAGCGATGGCCGGTACCACGAAACTTATAATTATGCGATAGGCGAAAGTACAGAACCGGGATCGACTTTTAAACTGCCGGTGTTGATAGCTGCGCTTGAGGATGGGGTGATCGATACAGGCGATATTGTTGATACCGGCTCAGGCAGTGTTAAATTCTATAATACGATCATCAGGGATACGAGGGAAGAGGGCTACGGAAAACTTACATTAAAACAGGTTTTTGAATTATCCTCAAATGTGGGCACATCAAAGCTGATCAATGAACATTACAGGGATAATCCCGGGGATTTTGTTGACCGGCTCTATGCTATGAAGCTGAATGACAATCTGAATATCCAGATCAGGGGAGAGGGAGAGCCGCTAATAAGACATCCGGGCGACAAACTATGGTCAGGACTCTCCCTGCCAATGATGTCGCACGGTTATGAGGTTCGGTTGACTCCATTACAGATCCTCACATTCTATAATGCTGTAGCGAATGACGGAAGGATGATGAAACCAAGGTTTGTTACGGCAGTCACACATAACGGAAATGTAATCCGTCGTTACGAACCCGATGTGATAATTAACTCAATAGCATCACGATCAACAATAAAGAAAGCCAGGAAGATGATGGAGGGAGTTGTTGAACGCGGAACTGCCATGAACCTCAGGAATCCGAATTATAAAATTGCCGGTAAAACTGGTACGGCGCAGATAGCACTGGGCAAAACCGGATACCGGTCGGGAGCGAGAATCTCTTACCAGGCTTCATTTGCAGGTTATTTTCCGGCTGAATATCCTTTGTACTCCTGTATAGTTGTGGTAAATGCCCCTTCAAACGGTGTATACTACGGCAACCTTGTTGCCGGTTCGGTATTTAAGGAGATCTCGGATAAGATCTATGCAACAAATTTCTACAGGGATTTTAAAGATCCCTTTAATAATGAAAGAGTTGCAATGGCGCCGGAAGCAGGTAACGGTTACCGGGAAGACATCAATAAAGTTCTCCGGGAACTTGATGTCAGGTACCGGAGAACGGCAAACAACGACTGGGTCAAAACCAGGGAGAGCGGGGACACCATAAAACTGGTGGGTGTGAATATCAGTAAAGGACTGGTCCCGGATGTACGGGGAATGAGCCTCCGGGATGCAATCTATCTTCTGGAAAATTCAGGGTACAGGGTCAGATACAGTGGAAAAGGGAAAGTGCTCAGACAGTCACCGGAGCACGGGGCAAGATATTTTGAAGGACAAATAGTTTCTCTTGAACTGAATATGTGAAATGAAGGAGATTGGAAAAATAATCGGCGGGATCAATATCATTTCCTGGTCGGGAGACAGGAACAGGAATATTGAAACCATCACATTTGATTCACGCAATGTCGCCGGAGGTTCACTTTTCATAGCAGTAAAAGGATCAAAGACCAACGGGCACAGCTTTATTTCCGATGCAGTAAAAAATGGTGCTTCATGTGTGATCTGTGAAAAGCTCCCGGATAATCCTGACAAAAATGTAACATGGATCGTAACTGACAATTCAGCAAAAGCCCTCGGGCAGGTTGCGTCCAACTTCTACGGCAATCCTTCATCAAAACTAAAGCTTACGGGTGTTACCGGCACAAACGGAAAAACTACCATTGCCACATTGCTTTACAGAATGTTTACCGGGCTCGGATATAAATGCGGCCTCTTCTCAACAGTCTGTAATTATATAATTGACAGGGAGCTCGAGGCTACCCATACCACACCTGATCCTGTCCAGCTGAACAGGACCATGCAGGGGATGGTCGAAGCCGGATGTGATTATGCATTTATGGAGGTGAGTTCGCATTCAGCTGATCAGCAAAGGATCGCAGGACTTGAATTTGTTGGTGCGATATTTACGAACCTTACACATGACCACCTCGATTATCATAAGACATTTGATAATTACCTGGCTGCCAAAAAAAGGTGGTTCGATTCCTTGCCGGAAAATGCATTTGCACTTGTCAATGCTGATGACAAAAACGGTCAAGTTATGCTTCAGAATTGTAAGGCAAAGCATTATACATTTTCTGTAAGGGGAATGGCTGATTTTCGTTGCGGCATCATTGAGCAGAGTTTCAGTGGAATGGGTTTAAGGATCATGGGGGAGGAGCTCTGGACGGGATTCATAGGTGATTACAATGCTTCAAACCTGCTGGCTGTATACGCTGCTTCAGAGCTTCTCGGAGCAAACAGGCATGAGATCCTGACTACAATGAGCGGTCTGACATCTGTACCGGGAAGACTTGAGACTGTCAGATCGGCATCAGGCATTACAGGACTGGTTGATTATGCCCATACACCTGATGCACTTCTGAATGTGATTGGTACGATAAACAAGATCAGAAATCCCGGAGTTCAGCTGATTACCGTTGTTGGGGCAGGAGGCGACCGTGACCGTACAAAGCGGCCTAAAATGGCTGCTATCTCAGCTGAAGGAAGTACCAGGATCATACTCACATCTGACAATCCCAGAACCGAAGACCCTGAAAAGATACTCGATGATATGGAGACAGGAATTACCCCTGAGCTGAAGAAAAAGACCCTGAGGATCACCGACAGACGTGAAGCAATAAAGACTGCAGTAATGCTGGCGAATCCGGGTGATGTGATACTCGTTGCCGGCAAAGGTCATGAACCTTACCAGGAGGTCAACGGTGTAAAGCACCATTTCGATGACAGGGAGGAACTGAAAAAGGCGTTGATGCAAAAATAAAATAAGGAAGGATGCTGAACTATCTGTTTGACTATCTTGACAAACTTAATGTTCCCGGAGCAGGGGTCTTCGCTTATATATCCTTCAGATCAGCAGCAGCAGTGATCACATCACTGTTCATTTCAATGCTGATCGGGAAACGTATAATTCAGTCCCTTCAGAAAAAACAGGTGGGTGAGGTTGTCCGTGATCTGGGTCTTGAGGGACAATACCGGAAGGAGGGAACTCCTTCAATGGGAGGGATAATAATACTTGCCTCGATAATTATTCCCACTCTTCTTTTTGCAAGGCTTGAGAACATTTATGTTCTGATGATGCTGCTGACAACCGTCTGGCTAGGTCTGATCGGATTCCTTGACGATTACATAAAAGTATTCAAAAAGAACAAGGAAGGGCTTGCCGGACGCTTCAAGATCATCGGCCAGACAGTACTGGGGCTTATTGTCGGGCTGACTCTTTTCTTCAGCGATGATGTAATGATTGTCGAAAAAGTAAGCCTTACGGACCTCAGTCCGAGGGAGAAGTTTGAACTGCTCGACCAGTCTGCGCCAGTTTCATTACAAAGTGAAATAACCCTGGAAAGAAAATCCAGCAAGACCACAATTCCATTTGTAAAAAACAATGAATTTGATTATTCCTGGCTTGTTGCATTCATTAATGAAGAGCACAGGCGACTTTGGACATGGCTCGTCTTTGTACTGATTACCATATTCATACTTACCGCAGTCTCCAACGGAGCTAATATCACGGACGGCCTTGACGGGCTGGCCACAGGGGTATCTGCAATAATAGGCTCGGCGCTGGCCATACTTGCATATGTTTCAAGTAATATGATCTATGCCGATTACCTTAATATAATGTTCATTCCCGATTCTGAAGAGCTTGTAATATTTGCAAGCGCATTCATCGGAGGTACAATCGGCTTCCTATGGTATAATTCGTTCCCGGCACAGGTTTTTATGGGCGATACGGGTTCACTTGCACTCGGCGGGATAATAGCAGTTTTTGCGATAATAATAAGAAAAGAACTGCTGATACCTGTTTTATGCGGGATCTTCCTGGTTGAGAATCTTTCAGTTGTAATCCAGGTAGCATGGTATAAAAGGACAAGAAGAAAATACGGAGAGGGCAGGAGGGTCTTCCTGATGGCTCCCCTTCACCACCATTATCAGAAGAAAGGTTACCCTGAACCGAAAATAGTCATACGGTTCTGGATTGTAGCCCTGATACTGGCAGTAATTAGCATCGTGACGCTTAAGATCAGATAGTTGAATGGAAAAAAGAATTGTTATTCTGGGAGCCGGGGAAAGTGGTACAGGATCGGCCATATTGGCCCTGAAGCAGGGATTTGATGTCTTTGTTTCCGATAAAGGGGAGATAAAGGAGAAATACAGGCAAGAGCTTGATAAACATCATGTCAGGTGGGAACAGGGAACCCATACCGAAGAAGAGATACTTGATGCAGCTGAGGTGATAAAGAGTCCGGGGATCAGGGAGGATACTCCGTTGGTTGTCAGAATCAGGGAGAAAGGAATTCCCGTGATCTCTGAAATTGAATTTGCCGGCAGATATGCAACCGGAACGAAGATATGTGTTACAGGCAGTAATGGTAAGACAACAGTGACAAACCTTATTTGGCACATGCTAACAAAAGCAGGCAAAAATGTTGCAATGACAGGTAATGTGGGCAACAGCTTTGCAATGGCTGTTGCAGAAGGATCATATGATTATTATGTGATAGAGCTGAGCAGTTTTCAGCTCGACGGTATGTTTGATTTTAGAGCTGAAATCGCCATTCTGTTGAATATAACACCCGATCACCTCGACAGGTATGGCTACAAATTTCAGAATTACATCGATTCAAAATTCAGGGTTACCAGGAACCAGACAAAATCAGATTGCCTGATATACTGGGCTGATGATCCTGTTATTAAAGCGGAATTATCCAAAAAGCAATATATGATGACCATTCTTCCTTTCTCCGATACTTTAAAAGAGAATATGGTTGCTTACATCGACAATAAGGAATTAATAATTGATTACCAAAATAAAACCAAGCTTATGACCATTCATGAACTGGCGCTCAAAGGACGTCATAACACCTACAATTCAATGGCAGCTGCTATTGCGGGTAAAGTGCTGAACATCCGCAAGGATGTTATCAGAGAAAGTCTTGCTGATTTTCAGGGGGTCGAACACCGTCTGGAACCGGTAATCAAAGTAAGCGGTATAAACTTCATCAATGACTCAAAAGCTACAAATGTCAATTCGACCTGGTATGCCCTTGAATGCATGGAGACTGATGTCGTCTGGATTGCAGGAGGTATTGATAAAGGTAATGACTATTCGGAATTGTTCCAGGTGGTGAAGCAAAAGGTAAAAGCTGTTGTTTGTCTTGGTAAAGACAACAAAAAGATAATGGAATCCTTTAAGGATAAAGTACCAACTATTGTTGAAACGATGTCGATGGAAGAAGCGGTCAGGTCGGCATATTACCTGGCAAAGAAAGGTGAAACTGTGCTGCTTTCGCCTGCCTGTGCCAGCTTTGACCTCTTCAACAATTATGAAGACAGGGGCCGGCAGTTTAAAGCGGCTGTCAGAAACCTTTAAAATTCATACAGATGCAGCAAGGCTGGCTTACAAAGACATTTAAAGGAGACAGGGCACTATGGGGTCTTGTAGCTCTTTTTATGGTCTATTCCCTGCTGGCAGTTTACAGCTCATCGGTTAATGTGGCGTTCAGGAGTTACGGCGGAGACACGACTTATTTTCTCAGAAGCCAGTTCATTATGCTCCTCCTGGGCCTGGCCATAATTGTGATTGTACATTACCTGCCATACAGGATCTATTTTTCACTTGCCGGATTATTCCTGATTGTTGCGGCCGTCCTCCTGGTGCTGACATTTATTTTCGGTGCAAGGGTAAACGAAGCAACACGGTGGCTAGAGATTCCGGGAACGAACTTCAGGCTTCAGACCTCTGATGTTGCCAAAGTGGCGCTGGTGCTCTACCTGGCAAGAACCCTGGCAAAATATCAGAGCGAACTGGATAATTTCATTCTTGTAACCAGGTATTTCATTTTTCCGGTCGGCATTATCTGCGGACTTATCATGCCGGAAAACCTTTCCACTGCCGTGATGATCTTTGGGATCAGCATAATAATATTGTATATAGGACGGGTACCTGTCAGATTCCTGCTGGCTTACATCGGCCTGGCTGTCGCCTGTGTTGTTTTATTTGCATTGCTATTATCTGTTGTTACAAAAGACAACAGGGTGGAAGTATGGAAAAACAGGCTGGAAAACTATTTCACAGGGAAGGGCGACGGAGCTGATGATTACCAGGCGAACCAGGCGAAAATTGCCATTTCAACCGGAGGTTTGTTCGGGAAAGCACCGGGAAGAAGTACCCAGAGGAACATGCTTCCGCAATCAAATTCCGATTTCATATTTGCAATAATTATAGAGGAATACGGATTATTGCTGGGTGCAATACCTCTCATTCTGGGATATATGATCCTTTTGTTCAGGGGAATAACCATTGCTAAAAAATGTGAGACAGGATTCCCGGCCTTTCTTGTCCTGGGACTTACGGTAATGATTGTTGTACAGGCAATGATGAATATGCTTGTGGCTGTGGGACTGCTGCCCGTAACCGGGCAAACACTCCCGATGGTCAGTTGGGGGAGAACTTCTGTCCTGATGATGTGTTTTTCGATCGGAGTGATATTGAGTGTGAGCAGGGTTGTCAATGCAAGGATAAAGAAGGAAGAACTTCCTGAAGATGAAAAAACGGATGAAGGAGAAAGGATATATGAACCGGCAGGAGCATAAAAGGATAATAATAAGCGGAGGAGGTACCGGGGGACATATATTTCCGGCCATCTCGGTTGCCAATGCTCTCAGGAAGACAGATCCTGAGATAGATATCCTTTTTGTCGGCGCTAAAGGGCGGATGGAAATGGAAAAAGTTCCTGCATCGGGTTATAAGATTGTAGGTCTTCCGGTGGCCGGATTTTACAGAAAACTGACGCTTAAGAACTTCACTGTGATAATAAGACTTCTCAGGAGCATCATCATGGCCAGGAAGATCATAAAGGAATTCGGTCCGGATGTTGTTGTTGGTTTCGGAGGTTATGCCAGCGGTCCGGTTCTTCATCAGGCAGGGAGAATGGGTATTCCGACACTCATCCAGGAACAGAACAGCTATGCAGGAATTACAAATACACTGCTTGCCAGAAAGGCTTCGGTGATCTGCGTAGCTTATGACGGAATGGAGAGATACTTTCCGGCTGAAAAGATCAGAAGAACCGGGAATCCTGTCCGTCAGAATTTCGACAACATTGATATCATGAGGGATGAGGCGCTGACATTCTTCAGACTTAAGAAAAAAGCCCCGGTGATCCTGGTGCTGGGCGGATCACTCGGAGCCGGTACTATAAATAAAAGCCTGAGCAATAACCTTCAGAAGATGATCGATTCAGGCTATCAGTGGCTCTGGCAGACCGGAAAGAATTATTTTAACGCAATAAAGGAACAGGTATCACTTACTTCAGGTAAAACCATCTCGCTGCATCCGTTCATAAACAGGATGGATTACGCTTTTGCTGCGGCAGATATAATCGTTTCAAGGGCAGGTGCAGGAACCATTTCGGAATTGTGCCTCGTCGGGAAACCGGTAATCCTTGTACCATCGCCAAATGTTGCTGAAGATCATCAGACTAAAAATGCTGCAGCACTCTCGGTTAAAATTGCTGCAATGGTGATCCGCGATAACCAGGCAATGAAAAACCTTGTGGATAAGGCAATCAGACTTGCAGGTGATAAAAAGCAACAGAAAATCCTGTCGGATAACATTAAGAAAATGGCTGACAGGGATGCCGACATAAGGATAGCAAAAGAGGTACTAAATCTGGCAGGAGGATGAATAATTTTAAAAACATAGAAGGAATCTATTTTGTGGGGATAGGCGGCATAGGCATGAGCGCCCTTGCACTTTATTTCAGAAAGGGCGGATTTACAATTGCCGGATACGACAGATCAAAAAGCTGCATAACCGACAATCTTTCCGATGAAGGATGTGACATCGTTTTCCGGGATGACGTTTCAACTCTCCCGGCTCTTTTTCAGGATCCTGCACGAAAAACCCGAGTGCTTGTCATTTATACTCCGGCAATCCCGGGTGACAGTGTCATAATGGGCTATTTCAGAAAAAACGGGTACAATATCCATAAAAGGGCTGAGATACTCGGACTGATTTCTAATGGAACCGATACAATCGCAGTCGCCGGAACCCATGGAAAGACGACAATTTCCACAATGATAGCCCACCTGCTGAAACAATCGCATGTCGACTGCTCTGCTTTTCTCGGCGGGATCTCCCGGAACTACAACACAAATATGCTCCTTGGAGAGGGGCGATACACAGTCATGGAAGCCGATGAATATGATCGTTCATTCCATACACTCAGTCCGCTGATGGCCGTTATCAGCGCCGTCGATGCCGATCATCTCGATATTTACGGTGATCATAAATCCATGATCGAGGCATATAATGTGTTTTGTGGGAAGATTCGTCCCGGCGGAATGCTTATTGTAAACAGCAGAATAAAGAACATTCTCAGATGTCCTTCAGGACTCACTTGCTACACTTATGGCAATGATCCGGATGCGGATTACAGGAATTTTGATGTAGAGCATACCGGCGATCTTTACCGGTTCAACCTTAAAACGCCGGAAGGAATACTGAAAGATCTTCATTTTGCCTATCCCGGTAAAATCAACCTCGACAATCTGACTGTGGCAATTGCAATAGCTCTGAAGTGCGGAGTTACTGAAAGCGAGATCCGGAAAGCTATAATCATTTTCCAGGGAGTACGCAGAAGATTTGATATCAGGGTCAATCTTCCGGGACTGACCTACATCGATGACTATGCCCATCACCCCGAAGAGATCAGAGCCTGCATCATGTCGGTGAAAGAATATTTCGGGTGCAGAAAAATCACCGGGATATTTCAGCCGCATCTGTTTTCCCGAACCCTTGATCATGCAGGAAGCTTTGCAAGTGCCCTCGATGAGCTTGATGAAGTGATCCTTCTGCCTGTTTATCCGGCGAGGGAAAAACCAATTGAGGGAGTTACATCAGAACTGATCTTCAATAAGATGAAGCTGGCAAACAAAAGGCTCCTGAAAATGACAGATATCCCGGCAGAACTGGACGTAAAGAAACTTGATGTACTTATTACAATTGGCGCCGGAGATATTGACAAACTGGTCGAACCAATAGAGAAGAAGCTAAAAAGGGAGGGAAAGAATTGATCAGACTGATGAAGATATTGCTATTGATCCCTGTATTATATCTTTTTATAATGCCTGTATGGCTGGCATCCTTTTACGGATCGAAACCTTGCAGCGGGATTCATATCAGGATTGAGGACTCAGCTGATTATCACTTTGTTACAAAGCGGCAGCTGCTTAATCTTGCAAGCGGTAACAGCGGCAGAATTACAGGCCGGCCGGTTAAGGAGGTATCTCTCCTTGAGATTGAGAACAGGATAAACGTATTGCGGGAACTGAAAGTAGCTGAAGTTTATACGACCATTGATGGCAGGCTGCATGTATATGCTGACCAGCGTAATCCCGTTATGAGGGTCGTTCCTGATGATGGCGGTGACTTTTTTATTGACGAGGATGGCATCCTGGTCCAGAGAAGAAACCTTTATACACCCAGACTGCATATTATTGAAGGTAATATCAATATAAGCCAGGCAATGCTTAATGGTGTGAGCCTGTTCGATACAAGCATCAAGAGCTCGGTACTGAGAGATGTCTGGCATTTTGTCAGGTACATAAGTCACAACGATTTCTGGTCGGCGCAGATAGATCAGATCTATGTTGACGGCAGGGAAGAGATAGATCTTATTCCAAGAGTAGGTAACCACCAGATACACCTGGGGACTTTCGAAAACTACAAAGACAAGCTGAAAAATCTGGAAGCCTTCTACGATAAGGTTCTGCCCGAAGTGGGCTGGAATAAATATTCCCTGATAAACCTCGAGTTCAGGGATCAGATAGTATGCAGAAAACGGTAGTAAGAAACAATATTTAAGTAAATGAACAGGAAAGAACAGTACGTAGCAGCAATCGACATCGGGACCACAAAAATTGTCGCTATTGTCGGTAAGAAAAATGAGAATGGCAAAATTGAGATTCTCGGACTGAGCAAGGCACTCTCCAAAGGTGTGAAAAGAGGTGTTGTGATGAATATTGAAGAAACTGTCACGGCAATCCAGACTACAGTTGAAGATGTGCAGAACAGATCAGGAATAATGTTCTCTGAAGTATTCGTCGGGATCGCAGGTCAGCATATAAAAAGCATGAAGAACCGTGGATACATAATGCGCGATAATTATGAGGATGAAATAAAAAAGGAGGAGGTATTCAGGCTGATCGAGGATATGCACAAGATCCACATTGATATCGGCGAGGAGATCATACACGTAATCCCTCAGAATTTCATTGTGGATAATGAGACCGGTGTGAAAAGTCCTATCGGGATGTGCGGAAGAAGGCTTGAAGCCAATTTTCATATAGTAATCGGCCAGGTTGCCGCCGCAAAGAACATCGAAAAGTGTATAAGAAAAGCAAACATGTCAGTAAAGGATATGATCCTTGAACCGCTCGCATCATCCGACGCGGTTCTCACCGATGATGAAAAGGAAGCCGGAGTTGTGCTTGTCGATATCGGTGGTGGTACGACTGACCTGGCAGTCTACTACGACAATATTATCCGGCATACGGCAGTGATCCCGCTGGGAGGTAATGTAGTCACCAAGGATATTAAAGAAGGTTGTGCAATACTCCAGAGGCATGCCGAACTGCTGAAGATCCAGTCTGGTTCAGCACTCGGAGACATTGCTCCCGAAGACAAGGTAGTTTCTATACCGGGGATAAGTGGCAGGGAACCTAAGGAGATATCATTCAGAAGCCTTGCATACATAATTCAGTCGAGGATGGAAGAGATCATCGATTTTATAAATTTTGAAATACAGAACTCGGGATATGCTGATAAGCTTGCCGCAGGTGTTGTTATTACGGGCGGCGGCGCAATGCTGAAACACCTCCCGCAACTGATGAAATTCAAAACTGCAATGGATGTCAGAATGGGATACCCTAATGAACATCTTGCAGGTCCCGGGAGAAACGAGATCAATCAGCCGATGTATGCAACCAGCGTTGGGCTTATAATGAGAGGATTTGATTACCTCGAAACATATAAGAAAACATTCAATGCAGCACCGCAGACTGAATACGTAAGACCGCGTCACCAGGTATATGAGAGGATGGAACCCGTTTCTGAAAATGATACGGAATCTGAATCAGCGGAACAGGCTCATCAGCATGAACCAAGGACATCCCTTACAGAAAAGATCAAGATAATGATGCAGAAGATGTTTGAAGTCGAAGATCAGTCTATCAGCTGAGATTTTCTAAAATTGTCAAAAAACAGATATACTGTTCATTAACAAAAACTATAACGAGATGCCAGACGACATAATGAATTTTGATCTGCCTGTGGAGAGATCATCAATAATTAAAGTCCTTGGGATTGGTGGCGGCGGGACCAATGCCGTCAATCATATGTTTGAGAAGGGCATCAGGGATGTTAATTTCATTGTATGCAATACCGACCGGCAATCGCTTGTTCATAGTCCGGTCCCTGTTAAGATACAGCTTGGCGAATCGCTCACTGAAGGGATGGGCGCAGGAAGTCAGCCGGATAAAGGTAAGAAGGCCGCACAGGAGAACATTAAAGATGTTATGAATGCCCTTTCGGGGAATACCCGGATGGTATTTGTCACCACAGGGATGGGCGGAGGAACCGGAACAGGTGCAATCCCGGTGATCGCAAAAGCATGCAGGGATGCGGGACTGCTTACAATTGCTGTTGTCACAATTCCTTTCAGATCGGAAGGGAAGGTGCGAATAAAATATGCGATTGACGGGATAGCAGAATTGAAGGATAATGTTGATTCTTTGCTTGTTATAAACAATGAAAAGCTCAGGGAGATC
>CAZKMH010000018.1:0-19931 GCA_964553395.1 uncultured Rikenellaceae bacterium
TTGTTGGGCATGATGCCAAGGGAATACCTACAAAAAGTGATGTCTGGAGCTTTGAAATTGTTGATCCTGATGCCCCGGCCAGTGTCAAGATGGAATGGACAACCAATGCACTCGAGGCAATCGGCCAGGATCTGGAGCCTGTCGATGTCCTTGATCTGAGATTGCTGATCCTTGAAGAGGATTTGGAAACACTGGCTGTACCAGAGATCAATACTGGCGGATTTGAAGAGTTTGCCGCATTCAATGATCTTCCGGATGGCAAGTATTTCATTGTAACCGATTTTTCAGAAACGGTCAATGCAGGTGATTTTAATACACCTATAGACATAAGCATCAGTTTGGGATTCAGTCAGAGAGGGATATATTCACAGAAACTTCTGTTCCCAAATGTTATGACCAATGAGTTTAATTGTTACGATTATAAAACAGTTCTTGCTCAGGTTGAGAAAGCAGGCTTTAATTATACCATGACGGATGCAGTCTCATATATTTTACCCGATCCTGCAGGTCTTGTCGGAACGTGGACTGGTGATGATTCAGGATATTCCAGCAGCAGTATAGTTACTACGGTAGTGGATGGAAAGCTATTGATTGATGGTGTTGGCATTGATTGGATGCTGAATGACTGGGGCGAACCGGCTATTGAAACATTCCCGGCTCAGGTGATCTTCAATACCTGTGCAGGTACTATTACAATATCTGAACAACCATTCATGAATACAACCTGGCTCGGGGATCCACAGCCTACCTACTACATTCAGGGAACAGGGACATTGGATCTTTCCGGCGCAGATCCGGTAATACACCTTGAATATGATTTCATACAGGAAGAAGGTGCAGGACCTATTGCAAGATATTTTGGGATAGATTTCTTCTGGGCTGATATTACGCTTGATTCAGCCCTGAAAGGTGTAAAGAGTATTACATTTGGTAAAAAACTCGAACTTATAATTCCCAAACCGGCTAAGAAATAAACATTAGCTACGGAAATTAATGAGAGGGTGTCAGACTGGCACCCTCTTTTTTGTTTGAACTCATCCGGGGGAAAGGGGATATTTGTACATTATCCGATCTTAAGATTCACCAGTTCAACCCTGGTGGATGTTACCTTAAGCACCTTAAAGACGAGGTTCCTGACCCTTATTACATCATTATTACCCGGAATGCTCCCGTGAAAAAATAATATCATGCCGGCAAGGGTTTCATAATCGTCCTCCTCCGGCAGCCCCAGGTTATATTTCTCATTCAGGTAGTCAATCTCCAGCCGGCCTGAGAAAATATATTCGTTATTGCCGAGAACCCTTTCTATAAGCTCACTTGTATCATGTTCATCCTCAATGTCCCCGACGATTTCTTCGAGCAGATCCTCAATTGTGACTATTCCCGATGTGCCGCCAAACTCGTCAACGACAAGGGCTATGCTTTTCTTCTCCTCAACAAAAACCTTTAACAGCTTGCTGGCAGCCATTGTCTCCGGAACAATGGCCAGCTTCCTGACCCCTGATCTTATGTCAGGCTGGCTTTTAAAAATCTCCTTTAGCTCAAAATAACCAATTATGTTGTCAATCGATTTATGATAAACAAGGATCCTTGAATGCTGGGTGCCGATAAATTTCTGTCTGAGATCCTCTAGTGAGCTGGCACATTCTATTGCCTCAATCTCTGTCCTTGGCACCATGCATTCTCTGAGCCTGACATGTGAAAAATCCAGGGCATTCTGAATTATCTGGAAATTCTGATGATCGTCGCCTCTCTTTTCATCACTCTGAATTCCCTGGTTAACATAATTGCCGAAATCGTCTTTGCTAAAGGCCATACCCATGTAGTGCTTTTTCCAGGACTTTATTCGGGAATTAAGTTTGAAAAACAAAGAAAATGCTGCAAGAGTTATTAGAAATGCAAATAATAATGATCCCAGCAGTATGATCAGGATATCCATCATTTTTCAAAGTTAGTTCTTTTTTCCCTGCCTGTGACGAACCGGCGTAATGAGGAGTGAGGAGAGCAACCCTTATTCTTCTTTCAGATACATGGTGGCTGTTACATTTTTTATTTTACGGCGGGTCAGTTTATGGTCTGATTCAAAACCGGTTCCCATAACTGTCTGATCTTCATTGGTGATCTTAATAAACCTGTCGGTATAGATCTGATCTTTCTCCTGGTCCCAGAAGAGCTGTTCAGTTTCAAGCTTGTCGCTTGATTCGTTGACAACAACCACGGAGTCTTTAAGCTCCCACAATTTCTTCTTGTCGGTGTACTTTGCATATTTTGCAAAAACTGTCCCGACAGGCACTTCCTTTCCATCATAAAAAATGACTTCGATACCATTTCTGAATTCAGAATAGGGCGGGTCGGCATTGTTGAAGGATTCCATTAACCGGGTGGTCATTACAAGCTGCACTTTCCCCGAGTCTGTAAAAACAGTCCTGATATTCTTACCGGTAACCGATGGAAGTGAAAGGACCTCGGCTTTTTTTATTGTATCAATTTTTCTTTCGCAGGATAAAAGCAATAAAGTAACAGCGAGAAAAGCTAAAACCAGGAAATTATAAAATACTCTTTCCAGATACAAAGGATTCATAAAGGATTAACAAGGTAAATAACTATTCAATATTTAAGACAAAATATTAATCGTATTGCCGTTTCATGAACCAGCGGTCGTACAGATTCAGGCTTGCACCCACTGTAAAATAATTCTCGGTGTGAAGTAATTCTCCCCCGCCGGATCTTTTTGTGTAGTCTATGAAAAGGTTGGCTTTGGAAAATGTACGCCTCAATGGTAAACCAATTCCGAAGCTGATGCCGAATTCTTTTATTTGTTCGCCGTTAATTACCAGATAGTTATCTCCAATATGAGTACCGATCCGGTATTCCACCCTCCTCAGGAAATTGTAATTTGAGAATTTCTCAGGAATATATTCAACACCAAAATGTATTACCCTGGTATTTCCAAGGTATCCTTCACTGTCTTTCAGCGTGGCTTCGGACCAGTTTGTAAATTCATAATCGAGCGCTGCTGTCAGTTTATTTTTAATTCCGAACGCCAATCCCATACGGATCGTTGCAGGGACAAAAATCCTTGAAGAATCTGTTGAGCTGAATACTGTATCAGATGCTCCATAGTAATTATACCTGAATGAATACTTTTCGTACTTTGATCTGTAATTTTTACCTGAACTCATGGAAGCTCCCACGTTAATAAAATAATTCTTTTTCAGTGAGGCACTGTACTGAAGTCCGTATTCAAAATTCAGTCCGTTCAGCTGAAGTCGTTCGGTATTGTTATTATGGTACACATTCAGATAATCAATAAAATCGAACTGGTTAATTCTCCTTACAGATCCAAAAAGAAGTGTCATGTTTACACCGGCCGATAAATTTTTGGAAAGTTTTAATCCTGAACCGGCAAAAAAGCTGGAAATACCACCCTCACCCCTGTGAGACTCATTGTATGCCCCGGTTATCGGGTCAAATTCCGGATCGCCTTCAAGGACTGATTCAGAGATTGAATAATAACCGTTGCTGAAGGGGATTATACCTGCTCCAAATCCCCATCCTTTTAACAGAGGAAATCCGATTATAAGGTGGTCAAAGTTCATATCATAAGAAGAATGGCTGGTAGTTCCGTCAGACATCAGATTTATCCCGTAGTCAATTCCGAAATCAAAAAGGAATGAAATGGTATCTATGCTGCTGTATGATGCCGGGTTGGTATAATAAACAGAACTGTTATCCCTTATTGCCGTACCGGTGCCTCCCATTCCAAGACTTCTGAATGAACCCGCCGGTTCAAGAGTTCCAAGATTGAATCTTGCATAAGGCGAGTTGACCATTTTTTGTGCAGAGGCATTATAAAAAGCAGTGGATATGATAATCGTAAAAAGAACTGCTGCAGTTTTATTTTGCATTGTACTCGAGAATATAATTTAGTCCATCAATTACAATATCAGGCAAATATGTTACATGATGGCCGATTTTTTCCTTTAAATATCCGCTATCTCCGCCTGTAAGGATTATTTTAAAATTTTTATACTTTTTTTCAAACGTGCGAATATACTCATTTATTTCATATATAAGTCCGTCGATTACTCCGGCAGTCAATGCATCCATGGTATTCTTTCCGGGTGATTTATACTTTTCAGTGGTTGAGGCCAGCGGCAGTTTGCGCGTGAATTTGTGAAGAGCTTTAAATCGCATACTTATCCCCGGTGAAATGTTCCCTCCTTTATATGTATTTCCAATCAGATATTCATATGTTATGGCACTTCCTGCATCTATAATAAGAACTTTCTTACCGGGAAACAGCAAATGTGCTCCTGCTACTGCAGCAATCCTGTCGGGGCCAAGGGATTCAGGAGTTTCATATTCATTTTTGAAAGGCAGTTTGGATTTATATGACAGTATATGTACATAGGGTATTTTCTGGGTCGCCAGGTCAATTACAAAATCCGGCGTATATCTTACTGTGGAAATAATTGCCCTGTCGATCTTATAAGGTGAGAACTTCTTTCTCATCTCATCCCAGCTGAATTGTTTGGTCCGCAGGGAGAATAACTTCTTCGGGCCGTCGAATACAGCCACTTTGGTGGTGGTATTCCCAATGTCAAATATCATGTTCATAGTGAGATATAAAATATAAAGGTAAGAAATTAATAAAAATAGTGCATAGAGTGCCTGGAGTGTTCGGAGTACTCAGGCTGGCGCGGATTTACAATCCGTGCCACAACAAGTTAAGTCTTTTTAGGCACCGATTACAAATCGGCGCCATCGGGGGCTGGCGCGGATTTCCAATCCGTGCCAGCAGAGGCGTCTCAGATTCCTGTTACCATTGTGGTCAATACGGAAATCGCCGATTTGACTGATGTTATATTCGACACTGTCAGACTCAGCTTCGATTCTCTCTGCTTTACCGCCATCTGCTTTGGATGCCTGTTTACATAATTCATCATTGATACGAAGAGCGGACTACGATAAAACCCCGAATCCGGATCAGAAATAAAATTTGCGATCAGCAGATTATTCCTGAGGAGTATCTTTTCCATACCCAGCCTCACGGCAATCCACTTTATTCTGACAACATCGAGGAGAGCTGTTGCAGGTTCAGGCAGGGAACCGAACCGGTCAATAAGCCTGCTCATATATAACTGGAGGGATTCATCATTTTTAATCTCATTCAGCTCTTTGTAGAGCCTGATCCTTTCGGAAATGTTTGATATATATTCATCGGGGAACATTATTTCAAGATCAGTGTCTATCTGAAAATCAGATACATATGATTTACTTTTTCCTTCCCGGACATCAACTTCATCCTGCCTGGATTTTGCAATAACTTCTTTTTCACCGCTTTCACGCAATTCTGCCATAGCTTCATTCAGAATACGCTGGTAAGTCTCAAAACCCACATCGGCAATAAAACCGCTCTGTTCCCCTCCCAGCAAATTGCCCGAACCCCTGATGTCGAGGTCCTGCATGGCGATATTGAATCCGCTACCGAGCTCCGAAAACTCCTCAATTGCTTTAAGTCGCCGCCGTGCCTCGTGAGTCAGAGTATCAAGGGGAGGGGCGAGAAGATAGCAGAATGCCTTCTTATTGGATCGGCCGACCCTTCCCCTCAGCTGATGAAGTTCCGAAAGCCCGAAATGATGTGCTTCGTTAATAAATATGGTATTGGCATTAGGAATATCCAGGCCGGATTCAATTATTGTGGTAGCAATCAGAACATCATAATCGCCCTGGATAAAATCGAACATGACATTCTCTATGGACTTTCCATCCATCCTGCCGTGAACGATAGCTGTTTTAACGTTCGGGCAGATCCGGTGGATCGAAGCCTGGACCTCCTTTATATTCTCGACCCTGTTGTGAATTACAAAGACCTGTCCGCCACGGGCGACTTCATACTCGATACCCTCCTTGATTATTTCTTCATTGAAGCCGTGAAGTTCGGTCATAATAGGCATTCTGTTTGGAGGAGGTGTGTTGATAATTGAAAGATCACGGGCACCCATCAGCGAGAATTGTAACGTTCGCGGTATTGGAGTGGCAGTCAGAGTAAGCGTGTCGACATTTGTTTTGAGTTTCTTCAGCTTTTCCTTAACCGAAACACCGAATCTCTGTTCCTCATCGATTATCAGAAGCCCCAGGTCCTTGAATTTGACCTCCTTACCTACAAGTTTATGCGTCCCGATAATAATATCGATTTTTCCTTCCGCCAGTTGTGATACTATTTTTTTCTGGTCGGCAGGCTTTTTATGGCGGGTAAGGTATTCCACCGTACAGGGGAAATCCTTCAGCCGCGATGTAAAAGTCTTATAGTGCTGGAATGCCAGGATTGTCGTTGGTACAAGGATAGCAGTCTGTTTGCTGTCGGCAGCTGATTTAAAAGCGGCTCTGATTGCAACCTCGGTTTTTCCAAAACCGACATCACCACAAACAAGACGGTCCATGGGATGAGGAGCCTCCATATCGCCCTTGATCGCAACAGTTGCTGTCAACTGGTCGGGCGTGTCTTCATATATGAAAGATGCTTCAAGCTCACGCTGGAGGTATGAGTCGGGTGCAAATGGGTATCCATCTGATGCCATCCTTTGGGCATAAAGCTGAATAAGGTCTTTCGCAATATCCTTTACCCTGCTCTTTGTACTCTGCTTAAGCTTCTGCCAGGCACCTGAACCGAGCTTGTAAATTTTCGGCTCTGAACCATCCTTCCCCTTATATTTCGATATCCTGTGCAGAGAATGGATGCCCACATAAAGGATATCATTGTCCCTGTAAACGAGCTTAATTGCTTCCTGGATCTTCCCATTCACTTCTATCTTTTCAAGTCCGCCGAACTTGCCGATCCCATGATCGATATGAACAACATAATCCCCGGGATTGAGTCCTGTTAATTCTTTAACAGATAAACTTTCCTTGCGGGTAAACCAGCCCTTAATCCTGAATTTATGGTAACGGTCAAATATCTGGTGATCAGTATAAACCGATATTTTAAGATCATGATCAGTGAATCCGCCATGGAGATTCTGCAACAGAGGAGTGAAATGAACCTCAGGATTTATTTCGGAAAATATATCGCGCAGCCTGTCAATCTGTGACTGGCTTTCGGAGATTATGAAAGTCTGGTATCCGCCGAGATTATTAGTTACCAGTTTTTCGGAAAGGAGTTCAAAGTTCTTGTTGAAGACAGGCTGTGGTTCTGTGTGAAACTCATACTTAAAATCAGATTCGAACATCACAGTCTTTCCGAATTCAGCTATCCTGAATTTTTCGCACTCTTCAATGAAACGGCTTCCGGTCATTACCATTTCTTTTTTACCGGTTATCTGGCCTGATTCTTCTCTGGACACAACCTGTGAATAAATATTGTTGACCTTCTCTCTGATGTAGGCTGCATCCTCAATCCAGATGATTGAAGATGGCGGCAGAAAGTCAGTAAATGAATCACTTACTGCTTCAATTGAAATATCCTGAATATTGGGGATCACCGAAATCTGCCTGCGAATGCTTACAGAGAGCTGATCGTCGGTATTAAAGGTCCTGATTGAATCGACTTCTTCTCCAAAAAAGTCGATACGGTAAGGCAGATCGGCAGAATAGGAAAAAACGTCTGCAATACTTCCCCTTATTGCGAACTGTCCTGGTTCATAAACAAAATCAACTCTTTCAAAATTATACTCATGCAGAACCTCCTCAAGGAACTCCAGTGAAAGTTTATCGCCTGATGAAATATTAAAGGTGTTCTTTTTAAGATTCTTTTTGTTGATCACCTTTTCCATCGACGACTCAGGATAGGTCACAATTATTCCCTTTCGTTTTCCGGAGGCCAGATAATTAAGGACTTCGGTCCTCAGGACAATATTTGCAGGTTCGGTTTGTTCGTACTGAACGGAACGCTTATATGTTGAAGGGAAGAAAAAAACTGAATCTTCTCCGGTAAGGGCAACAAGATCGTTGTAAAGATATGCAGCATCTTCTTTTTCCGGTGAAATAACAACATGAATGAGTTGTGTGTCCAGGAAGACTCTCGAAATTGCAATGGCCTTTGCAGATCCTGATAATCCGCTGACGCTGATTCTCTTTGACGTGGAGTCTCTTAGTGCCTCTGTTAATCTTGAGAGGACAGGGTGGTCATTAAACAGGACGGTTATTTCGTTTTCTTTCATTTGCCGTAGTGAGGCAACAAAATTAATATCAATTTCCCGGAAATCCTTTCAATTCTGAAAGGTCATACGGAATACTGTCTCACTATCAGGGACTGAAAGGACCTTCAGACTTCCTCCGTGAGCACCCATAATCTGTTTTGAGATACTCAGTCCGATACCTGATCCGTTCTCTCTTGTTGTAAAGAAGGGAATAAATATTTCTTCGAGGTTCTCCCCGCTTATTCCAGGTCCGTTATCGGTTACGGAGATCTCCGGATGATGGTTAAAGTCGATACCAGAATTAACCTTAATCCTGCAATCGGGATTATTTTCATTTGCTTCAACCGCATTTTTGATAAGGTTTATCAGCACAAGCGAAATCAGGTTCTCGTCAGCAAAGATTTCCAGATCAGGATCCTTCATGCTGAAGTTAATTATAGTATGGCTGCCCTTTTCAAGGGAATCACAAATGATTTTTACTCTTGAAAAGAGATCAGAGACCCTGAAAAATTTCATCTCCGGCTTCGGAATACGTGTCAGCTTACGATATGATTCGACGAATGCCATCAAACTGATTCCCTGCTTCCGAATTACATTTAGCCCCTGGAGTGTAGTTGTGATGGTTTTTTCAGTTACCTCCTCCGGAAGAACCCGTTTATCACCTGAATAATATATTTTCGAAAGAGATTCGGATAAAGAAGTGATCGGTGTGATTGAATTCATTATTTCATGCATTAATACCCTTATTAGTCTCATCCATGAATCAACCTCTTTCTCATCAAGTTCATGTTTAATATCCTGAATGGATAATATTATCAGTTCGTTTTCATCTGATCCGAAGGATGTTGATTTTAATGATAACTGGACTTCCCCATCTCTGGTATTTATGGCTACCAGCCTTCTTTCAAAGGGTTTCAGGTTACTTATTATACCGAATAGTTTCCTGTCAACCCGTTCTATCTGCTTCAGATGAGTAAGCACCTCTGTTGAAAGAATCCTTTTGGCAGCAGAATTTGCATGATGGATAAATCCCTTATTATTATAGGTAATGATACCTGTTGCAAGATGTTCAAGGATTTTCCGGAAATATTGTTCCTGCTGCCTGTTCTCTATTTTCAACTGCTGTATCCGGTGATTGACACTATTCATACTCTGGTGCAGTTCCCGGAGGTTCCCGTTCTTTATATCAGCAGGAAATGTGAGGTTAGAATCATCATTCCTTACTGATTCAAAAAAGAACCTTATATTCCTGTTTGTCCGGTTCAGAAATGAAATAAGGCTTATTGTCAGAATAATGATTGTTGCTGAACAGATAATTGAAAAGCGTAGTGCCTGGTCCTTAAATAATAGATACCCCAGCAGAATTGAGAGTACAACAATAAGGGATACTCTTATTATAATATTAATATATAAGTTCTTACTGATCATTTTTTCTGGTTTTTTTAAGTCTGTTGTATAAGGTTTGCCTCGTAATGCCAAGCTGTTCTGCTGCAGCTGTCAGATTGCCGTTGTTTTTGTCAATCGCTATCTGAATCATATTTTGCTCCATCTCTTCGAGTGTGGCAATTGAATCAATATTCTTTATCCCTGAAGCTGGCCGGAGATACAGGTCTTCAGGTTTTATTACAGTTGTTTCGCTCAGTATAACGGCCTTTTCAATGGTATTCTGCAGTTCACGGATATTTCCCGGCCAGGAATAACCCGTAAGCTTCTCAAGGGCTTTCTGATTTATTTTCAGATCCTGCTTATTATACTTCTGCGTATATTTCCTGAGAAAGAATTCGGCAAGAGTAATAATATCGTTCCCCCTTTCCCTGAGTGGCGGCAATTCTATATGAATTGTGTTTATGCGGTAAAGGAGGTCTTCCCTGAACACTCCTTCCCTTACCATAATTTCAATGTTCTTGTTTGTTGCGCATATCAACCTGATATCTGTCGGAATGAGGTCATTTGATCCAATCCTGGTGATCTGTCTGTTCTCTATAGCTGCCAGTAATTTAGCCTGAAGATGAAAGGAGAGGTTACCGATTTCATCAAGGAAAAGTGTTCCCTTGTGTGCTATCTCAAACTTCCCCTGCCTGTTCTCACGGGCATCGGTGAATGCACCCTTTACATGCCCGAATAGTTCGCTTTCGAAAAGTGTTTCGGTTAATGAGCCCATATCCACGCTTACAAGAAGCTCATCAGCCCTGTCCGACAAACGATGTATTTCCTGTGCTATTAATTCCTTGCCGGTGCCGTTTTCACCCGTGATAAGCACATTAGCATCGGTCCTGGCCACCTTCCTGACAAGATTGAGAACATTCATGATCTGTGGCGATGATCCGATGATTTTACGCTGGCCCCGATTCATTTCTTTCTTGAGTTCAGATTCTCTCTCCTGCAGATGTTTGATCTCTTTTTTTGAAAGATTAAGCTGAATTGCCAGTCTGAGGGTTGCCAGGAGTTTCTCGTTATCCCAGGGTTTAAGAACAAAATCCGAAGCGCCTGCTTTAAGGGCTCTGACTGCCAGATCAATATCTCCGAAAGCCGTGATCATGACCACAGAGACATCGGGCTTTGTTTCTTTGATTTTTCCAAGCCAGTAAATACCCTCGTTCCCGGTTTTAACTCCGGCATTAAAATTCATGTCAAGTATTACCAGGTTATAGTCCTTCTTTCTGAGTTCAGAAAGTAACTGGTTAGGATTGGAAATCAGAGTAACATCACCGAACTCGGGAATGAGCAGGATCTCCAGAGCACTGAGGATACTTTTGTTATCGTCGACCACCAGTATGTTTCCTTTTTGAAGTGCCATTGTTAATCTAAGTCAGTCATATTAATAAACCAAACAAATGTAAAAATATTTTACACATAATCGTAAAAAATATTTACTTTTCCGTATGCAGTAAATACTTATGTGGCTTTATATCAGGCACATAAAACTATGGCATCATTATAGTAATTGAATATCTTAAAGCAAAGAAATATTAAAAACGGACTATAAGAGAACTCTGTTATTGATGCAGAATCGAAATACAACAAAAGATTGTGAAGTATCTATTTAATACTATCATCAGGAATTTTACCCGGAGACCTGTAACCAATCTGATCAATTTGTTAGGATTGACTATTAGTCTGGCTCTGGTGATTATCCTTTCGACCTACTGTTATAGTGAACTCACAACTGATAGTTTCCATGAGAATGGGGACAATGTCTATTTATACCTGCCATCAGATGATCGGGTCTATACACCCGGGATCCTGAAGGAGAATATTGACATTAATGTACCGGGAGTTGAATTATCTATAAGGATTGCAGGCACATGGGAAACTCCTGTATTTCAAGCTGAAAACAGGGAACCTGTTGCTTCCGACCTGTTATTTGCTGACAAAGATTTTTTTAAATTCTTTACCTACAATACTGTTTATGGTGATCCTGAGTCTGCCATGAATGAACCATTGACTGTTGTTATAACAGAAACACTGGCGGAAAAGCTTTTTGGTCAGGGGAAAGTTATCGGGGAAATAATAAAGCTAAACAACAACCAGGAACTTACAGTAAGAGCAGTAATTGAAGAGCCAAAAGCCAATTCATGCCTTTCTATTAGTGCAGTAGCTTCAATGGCCACCCAAAAAATTGTTCAGGGTGAAGGAGGGGAGTTCACGCAATGGGGATGGTGTGATTTTCAGACCTTTCTCCTTTTAAATAAAGAGAACAATCCCGGCCAAACGGAAAAAACAATTCTGAACATCATTCCGGAAGACTTTCGGGAAGATTATAAAGACGCAAGGCTGGTTCCGTTGGAAAAGGTCTACTTTTCGAAATTCATGCTTTACGGGAATGATTATCTTGTAAGCGGGGATAAGATGAAAGTCATGCTCCTGTTAATGGTAACCATCCTGGTACTGATGATTGCCCTTATCAATTTCATCAATATATCATCAACTCAATGGCTGGATAGAATCAAACTAACCGGCGTTTTGAAGATCCTTGGAGCTAAACGATCAACGATACTATTTAATATGCTCTCAGAGTCATTCATTTTATTCCTGGCTGCTCTTCTAATTGCATTTGAAATTGTAAGTTCAATCAAATCCTTAATCAGCGTTTATACAGGGATACACTACAGTCAACATTTAACCTATTCTCCCGGTTTCATTATTATTTCTTTATCAGGTATCTTTCTCTTAAGTATGATTTTAAGCATTATTCCGGCTTTGAGAATTTCTTCCTCAAAACCTGTTGATAACCTGAAAAACACGGTAAAGCCAAATCAAACCAATTTCTCATTCCGTGGCTTTCTTGTAACTGTCCAGTTTACCATAGCTATTGTCCTTATTGCATTTACTGTATTGGTGCAAAAACAGATCAGGTTCGGCAGCACCAACCTGGGTTTGAACCAGGAAAATATAATCGGGCTAAAACTAACACCACAGCTGGACCAGAAAAAAGATGTGCTTAGAAAACTGCTCATGGAAAAACCGGCTGTCAGTGTTGTTTCCTTCACGCAGTTTTATCCCGGTAAAGACATCTCCCGGTGGAGAACCCAGATGGACCTGAACGGAGAAAAGAAACAACTGAATTTTGACACATTCAGTGCCGATGCCATATTTTCTGAAATTATGGGATTGCATTTACTTTCTGGTCGTTTTTATACAGACGATTTTTCTACCGATAAAGAGAAAATTTTAGTCAACGAAACATTCCTTCGTGAGCACAATATCACTAATCCTTTGGGAAGAAGTTTTATAATGGGCAACCGCACTTTTGAGATTATCGGAGTGGTAAAAGATTTTCATTTCCGGCCTGTCAGCCAGCCAATTGTATCCCTTGCGATAAGGAATGAGTCATATGCCTCACATTGTCTGGTTAAGCTCCGGACAGCCAGTTTTAAATCCCTGAACAGTGTGATTCAGGATATAAAAACAACAGCTTCAGAACTATCGCCATCTTTCCCTGTTGATATGAGTTTTTTTGATCAGGCAATCGGGAACATGTATCAGCCGGAGCTCCGGTTCCAAAGGACCTTCTCCCTGTTTGCCGGTTGTGCTATTGTTATTTGTTGTCTTGGGATATTGGCCATGTCTCTTTTTTCCTGCCAGCGACGTGTAAAGGAAATCGGTATCCGTAAAATAAATGGAGCCAATATAACGGAGGTATTGATCATGTTAAATATGGATTTTATAAGATTAGTAGTAATTGCTTTCATAATCGCCACACCTGTTGCATGGTATTCAATGCATAAATGGCTTCAACACTTTGCTTATAAAACAGAATTAAGCTGGTGGATCTTTGTCCTGGCAGGATTGATCGCCATGGGAATAGCTTTATTAACCGTCAGCTGGCAGAGCTGGAGAGCAGCGACAAGGAATCCGGTGGAGGCTCTCCGATACGAATAGTAAGAAAGCAGCTAAAATCTCCGAATTTAAAAGACTGCTTATGAGAAATAATTTGAAAATAATAATCAGGAACCTTATAAGGAATCCGGTATGCGGATTTATTATAATTGCAGGATTTGCTTTCAGCCAGGCTCTTGCATTAATTCTTGCATCATATGTTTTCAATGAATCAGATTATGACAAATCATTTCCTGAAATCAACCGGATCTATCGTTTATGTGTCGAAAAGGGAATTACAACATTCAGAGCCGATATGGCCGGTGAATTGAAAGAAAGGTATCCTGAAATAGAAGGGATATGCCGGTATGACAACGGTTCTACAGAAATTGTTTTTGAAAAGTCTCCCTTTGCGGTCACTAATCTTGTTAAAACAGATAATGATTTTTTTAAGATATTCTCAGTTAATATCAGAAGCGGAATAACTGATAATCCTTTACCCGACAATAAAAGTGTTGCAATCAGCTCATCTCTGGCCCGGACTATTTTCGGGAATTCTTATCCTGTGGGACAGACAATAAACATCCAGCACAGAAAGGACTATACAATCAATGCTGTATTTGATGACTTACCTGAAAAATCAAGTATTCAGGCACAGGTTATCATCAGCTGGGAAAATGTGAATGATTTAGGTGGAGAGTGGAGGGATGGCATTTTCTATTCCCGGTTTTTCTTCCTTCTAAACGAAAAAAGTGATCCTGGCAGGCTTGAGGAGAAGATTACACAGGATTATATGCAGGATCATTATATGAAGCAACCCTTTAAACTGTTAACATTTAAAAAATCCTATCTGAGCTCATTAACCACCGATAATACAAGTGCCACTCTTCACGCCAACATGCAGTCAATTTTACTTTTCAGTATTGTAACATTTTTAATACTGATCATTTCAATTCTGAATTTTGTGATCCTGTTTACTTCCAACCACCTGGGCCGCATAAAAGAGATTGGTATTAAAAAGGTAACTGGCGCCGGAAGTAAAGAAATATTTAAGCAGTTTATTTTCGAAGCTGTCATTATCAGTTTTATTGCTTTTATACTTGGAATATATTTATCAGTTCTTTTAGAAGTTCCGTTCACTTCATTAGTTCAGAAGGATTTTCCCGTATTGATTGCACTTCATTTCCCGAATATTTTACTGGTGATAGCAGGTGTGATAATTGTAGGTATCCTTGCAGGATTTTATCCGGCTGTCATCATATCCAGATATAAACCTGTTTCAATGTTCGGTTACTCTGCAGTAAAAGGGAAACTGCAGATGAAAAGCGGTTTATCCGTGGTGCAATATTTAATTTCAATCGTAATGATTGTTGCCCTGGTTGTAATGACCCGCCAGAACAACTTTTTAACTAATAAAGATCTGGGATTTACAAAAGAACAGCTTGTCAATGTTAAAGTTCCGTGGGAAGTAAAAGATAAACTTCCGGTAGTGAAAGAAAAACTACTTGACAATCCTTATATAAAATCATGTGCTGTTTCGCATGGTATACCAGGAAGAGTAAATCTGTGGAGTATGTGGAGTGAAGCCAGGGAAAAATATGGGTATAACGGTAACCTTCCATGTTTTACTGTCGATCCGGACTTTTTCAAGGTTTATGATGCGGAATTCCTGCAGGGCAAAGGCTTCGAAGAGAGAGATTGGAAGAAGTCAGTGATAATAAATGAGTCGGCGTTCAAACTCACAGGGTGGGAGACAATTGAGGGAAAAGTACTGAAAGGTATCCCGACACCCGGGCAGGCATTCGGCCAGGCAGATCCAACTGAAATAGAAAATAATTCTCTTGATGTTGTTGGTGTAATCAAGGATATAAACGTTGAAAAGCTGAACCAGCCAGTTTCTCCAACCGTTTTTGAATGTTCCGATCATTTTGGCGTAAGTTTTTTAACCTGCAGGATTCTCCCGGGTGATTACCCGGTAGTGATTGACGACATTAAGAAAATATGGAATGAAGTTTGCCCTGAGTCTGTTTTTGAATATCAGTTTTACGATGAATGGCTTGACTCGCTTTATAAATCTGAAATGCATTCGGCATATATTATTCGTGTATTTGCCTTTTTCTCAATAATCCTTTCCTGCCTCGGGACATTTGGAATTATCCATTTTATTTCGCGGCAGAAAACAAAGGAAATCGGTATACGAAAAGTGCACGGAGCAAAAATCACAGATATTATAAGGATTCTTTACTGGAATATTATTAAGTGGATAATAATAACTTTCATTATAGCAGTCCCGCTATCATATTTTTTAATGAAAATGTATCTGCGCAGTTTTGCTTTCAAAACCACGCTTAACTGGTGGATATTTGCACTAGCCGGATTAATGGCACTGGGAATAGCTATTGCAACAGTGAGCTGGCAGAGCTGGCGGACGGCAACAAGGAATCCCGTTGAAGCTTTGAGATATGAATGAACAAATTGAAAATGTAATAATTTGAAAATTTGAAATTGAATAATCATTATGAATGAGTAAAGCAGGCACTTAAAGCATTAAATATTTACAAAAGCAGAAAATGATTTATAAAAACATAAAGCTGGCATTCAGAAGCATCCTGAATAACAAGGGAATCAGCAGTATAAATATTCTGGGGCTTACTATTGGAATGATGGCTGTTTTACTGATCTTCCAGTACATCAGCTTCGAAAAAAGCTATGACAAATTTTTTGATAATACAGATCGTCTTCACCGGCTCGTATTTTACAGGTATTATAAAACCGGACTTGATAAAAGTGTGGGTAACAATTTCCACGTGGGACAGATGGCTTTTGAAAGAATACCTGAAATTGAAAACTTTTGCCGTTGTAAAAGAGAGACTCAGTTTGTGGAGGCCGGTGATCAGATTTATAAAGAGGAAAGAACGCTTTTTGCCGACAGTTCTTTCTTCGACCTTTTTTCACATACTGTTATCTCTGGTGATAAAAGAAACTTTCTCAGGCAACCCGGTATGGTAATACTTACCGAATCGACCGCAATTAAATACTTCGGCGATTCAGACCCTATAGGGAAAACAATTTACGGAGTCAATCCCGGGAAGAAGCCGGTTACTGTTCAGGGTGTCGTTAAAGATGTACCGAATAACTCACATCTTAAATTTGATCTGGTCATTTCATTATCAACATTAACCAGCAAGTCATATTGCTATACCTGTAACAACACTAATACATATTTTCTTCTTCGCGAAGGAGCGGATCCCAAAAAAATTGGCAGTGAGATTGCTTCTCTTGCGGATGAATACTTCAAATTGGCGAAAGTTGAGATAGATTTTCCCATCGAATTTCACCTGCAGCCGGTTACAAGTATTCATTTGCATTCCAATTACCGTTTTGAACATGAACCGAATGGAAACAATAAATATGTGATCATATTGCTGATTATTGCCATATTAATCCTCATAAGCGCAAGCCTGAATTACTTTAACCTGTACTCCTCAATTACCAGGAGGAGGATTAATGGGATCGGAATCCGGATCGTTAATGGAGCATCATCCGGGAATATAATTTCTGAATTTATTACCGAATCGCTTGTATCCGGAGCTATAAGTCTTGTTCTGGCATTTATTTTATTGGACCTGTTGTTTCCTCTCTTCAGGAGTTTTCTTGGCCTCGATTTTACAAAAGACTCACTTTATCAGATCCGTACCTGGTTATTACCTGCAACAATCCTTGTTTTACTTAATTTTCTGACTGGTTTAAAGCTTGGATTAAAAATTTACGGTGTTGTGCCGGCTTCGTTTATCAGGAAGGAGGTGCAAATAAAAAATAATAAGATCACAGGGAAATTTTACAGCATAGGGCAGTTTATCATCGCTATAATCCTCATTGCAGTGACAATAGGTGCATTAAAACAGATAAGGTACATGCAAAAAGATGCATTTACCATGAATATTGATCAGATACTTGTTGTAAAGAGACCCATGGCGAGAGAGTTCAACACATCTCAGAGTTCATTTCAGGAAGCTCTTTTGAAATTTCCTGAAGTTTCTGAAATAACATTTTCAACTATTACACCGGGGGAGAAAAATACCTGGGTAAAAGGCGGGATTTCGTTAAAAGGCAAAGAAAAACTGGATTATCAGTTTTTTCAGTCTGATGTAGCTGCAAATTTTTTCAGTTTCTTTAATGTCAGGCTCCTGGCCGGCAGATATTTTTTCCCGGATGAAAGTAACTGGCTGGGAGGACCACGTCATCTGATACTTAACAAGGAGGCGGCATTGGCGTTAGGGGAGGATAGTTATCCGGATGTGATAGGCAAAACAATGTACGACTCTGATAATAACGAAGATATTGGTGAAATTGTGGGTGTGATAGATGGCTATTTCCAAAATTCACTTGACCAGGAAATTAAACCCACAATTTTTAATTGCGACCTGGGAGGTTATTTTATTTTCATCAGGATCATGAATGCAAACGTACAGGATGTTGTGAGCAAGGTGAAAGTCGAATTTCAGAAATATTTTACAGATCAGTACTTTGAATTTTTCTTCCTTGATGATTATTTTAATACCCAGTATAAATCACATATACAGTTATTCCGGTGCTTCATCCTTTTCAGCATCATGGCAATTATCATTACTTCGCTTTCCCTCTTCGGACTTATTATGCAGTTGTCTGTATCACGAACCAAAGAGATCGGGATACGCAAGTTGAACGGAGCCAGGGTGTTCGAAATCCTTATTATGCTTAACAGGAATTTTATTTTCCTGGTTTCAGCTGCCTGTCTGGTTGCATTACCTATGGCCTGGTATGCCCTGTACAAATGGCTTCAGACTTTTGCTTACAGGACAGAGCTCAGCTGGTGGATATTTGGTCTCTCCGGAATAACAGCTTTTGGTATTGCTATACTGACAGTGAGCTGGCAGAGCTGGAGGGCAGCGACGAGGAATCCTGTTGAGGCTCTCCGTTATGAATAAAATATATAATTCATAAGATGAAAAAACTGAATATCATCCTTCGCAGTATATTAAGACAGAAATTGAATTCTGGCATCATCATAGTCAGCCTTTCAGTTGGAATTGCCTGTTTTAACCTGATAATATTGTTTATCAGCCGTGAGTTGAAAACAGATAATTTTCATGCTGAGAAGGACAGGATCTTCGCATTAAAATGCGAAGATCCATGGGTTCCCGGAGGTAAGATGTATCACTGCCGTTTTGGCTCCGCGGAATACCTCAAAGCGAATTTTGCCCAGGTGGAAGACTTTTGCAGAATAAGCAATGCTTCCGTACAAAAAATAACAGTCAACGCAGAAGAATATTTTGACCAGCCCAGAATCATTGCCACATCAGATAATTTTTTCGGGTTTTTTTCTTACAAACTACTGACCCATAATCCCGCAACAGCTCTGGAGGCACAGAACAACATTGTCATTTCAGAAGATCTTGCGAAAAAATATTTTGGATCGGATGAGGCTGTGGGACAGGTTATTAAACTGAATAGAGGTGGCAAAGATGAACAAATGGTGGTAACGGGGATCTTCCAAAAACCTGCTGAGAATACCCAGATAATTTTCGATATGATTCGCCTTATCGGTGAGACAGACAGCCGTTGTTATGTGCGATTAACCGCAGAGGCTCGTCAGGAAGAGCTGGAAAAACTAATGACAGAACAAAAAGAATCTATCCCGATAGTTCATATGGGAACTCCGGGCTCATATTATCTTGAACCACTTAAATCCGCATACTTTGATACTACCAGAGGATTAACCATCGAAGCTAACCGCAATAAGACAGATCTGTGGATCGCTCTTTTTATCGGACTGATGATAATTGGTGTTGCATCTTTTAACTACCTTGGATTACTGAACAACAGATCAGTTGAAAAGAGCAAGGACTATATTATACGACGGATAAATGGCGGCTCAAAGTTCCGACTGATTCTTGACTTCATGATTGAAAATGGAATAATTATCCTAATCTCATTTGTTATAAGTATCTTTCTTATGCTGGAAATGCTGCCATTCTTTAATGAATTGACCGGAAGTAAGATAGCAGAAAGTTTCATTTATAAAACTGAAATTCTTCCTGTCCTTTTTGTTGTTGTTTTGTTTCTGGTAACATTAACATTATTGTTTGGATTGTTCAGAACCCGTTCAACTGTAGAGGTAAATGCGTTAAAACCCGGCAATATTCAAATGGCTGACGGTATGCAAATTCCTGCTTTCAATATCTTTCAACTGGCAAGCTCTGTTACGCTTATAATTTGTTCTGTTGTTATCATCAAACAAATGAGCTTCATCTCCAATAAAACGATCGGCCTCGATAAAGATGTTATTGAAGTTAAATTACCCGCTCAACACTCTGACAAGATATCGGTTTTCAAAGAAGAGTTGATTAAGAACAGCTCCGTAAGTAAAGTTTCGGTAGTTGGTGCTTCTCCTTTACTTGAACATTTTATGCTCTTACTTGAGTATGAACA